>PKZI01000071.1:1841-9203 GCA_003133005.1 Acidimicrobiaceae bacterium
CCCTTGTCACAGAGCCACCCCTGATTGACTGGATCACTGTCGACGCCCAGAACGCGCGTGAGTCGATTGCCCGATGACTGCACCGCGATGCGACATCCCACCGCACAAGTCGTGCACATGCTCTCTACTTGTTCGAGGTCCCAGGGTCGAGCGCTGAAGCGGAAGGGCATGGCGGTAAGAGCGCCGACCGGACAGATCTGCACGGTATTGACCGAAAAGACCGAATTGAACGGTCGATCCGGTGACGGGGCGACTTCGATCGCGTCACCTCGTCCCGAAAAGGCAATCTCGGTGTCGCCCGCGATCTCGTCAGAGAACCGCGTGCAACGCGCGCATTGAATGCAACGTTCCCGGTCAAGCAGTACTAATTCACCAATCTCGATGGGCTTGACGAAGTGTCGTTTCTCCTCGATAAATCGCGTTTCGCCCGAACCGTGGGCCAACGTCTGGTCCTGTAGTGGACACTCGCCTCCCTTGTCACAGACCGGACAGTCCAATGGATGGTTTGCGAGCAAGAACTCGAGAACGCCGTCTTGTGCCTTCTTCACTTTCTCTGAGTTCGTCACCACACTCATGCCGTCGTTGACGTGGATATAGCACGCGGGTTGGAGCGTGGCGCCTCGCGGACCATCGATCTCCACCAGGCACATTCGGCACATGCCGACCGGATCCATGCGCGGGTGATAGCAGAAACGAGGGATGTACTCGCCCGCTTGCTCTGCGGCTTCAATGAGCAGTTCTCCCGGCGTCACGTCGATCTCTCGACCGTTCACGGTGATTCGCACCGTTGTGCGAATGACGTCAGTCATGGGGGCACCCTCCGTGAAGTACGTGCTCGCGAAAGTCGTCAGGGAACATGGCAATTGCCGAGTGCACCGAGGAAGGTATCGACGAGCCCAAGACGCAGATCGTGGTCTGTTGGGGCGGCCACGATAGGCCCGGCGCAATGTTGTCACAGAGGTCGAGCAATAAATCCATATCCTCCATGCGTCCACCACCGTGCTCGAGGCGATACATCGCTCGTTCGATCCAACCTGATCCTTCGCGACAAGGCGTGCACTGGCCGCAGGATTCGCGCGCGAAGAACTTTGTGATTCGCCACGCCACTCGCACGACGCAACTCGTCTCGTCCATCACCACCACGGAACCAGAGCCCAACATCGAACCCTTCTCGCCCACTTCGTCTTGACCAAGGGGCAGGTCGAGCATCTCCGGTCCGAACCACGGCGCAGAAACGCCCCCAGGAATGATGGCCTTCAACTTGTGATCGCCGGTGATCCCGCCACCGAGCTTCGGGTCGTAGATGAGATCGCGAAACGTGTTCTTCACCATCTCGATTTCGTAGACGCCGGGGTTCACTACCCGACCGGCCAAAGCGAACAGACGGGTTCCCGTCGAACGACCGGCACCGAGCGCCGCGAAGGCCTCCCCACCGTTGTTCACGATCCAAGGCAGGTTTGACATCGTCTCTACGTTGTTGACCACGGTGGGTTCGCCGTACAGTCCAGTGACCGCCGGAAAGAAGGGCGGTTTAATTCGAGGAAAACCCCGCTTGCCTTCGAGACCCTCGATCAACGCCGTTTCCTCACCGCAGATGTAGGCGCCCGCGCCCGGGTGCACCACTATGTCGAGCGAGAAGTCCGAGCCGAATATTTTTGAACCAAGCGCGCCTTGGGCGTACGCGTCGTTCACTGCCTGTTGCACACGTTCGAGACCGAGGGCGAATTCGCCGCGGATATAGATAAAGGCCTGGCTCACCTGCAAGGAGTACGCGGCGATGATGACACCTTCGACGAGTTGATGCGGATCGCTCTCGACGAGAAAGTGGTCCTTAAACGTCGCGGGCTCCGACTCATCACCGTTGACCACAAGATAGGAAATCGGCGACTTACGTAGCATCGACCATTTTCGCCCCGCGGGGAATCCTGCGCCGCCACGTCCGAGCAGGGACGCCTTATCGACTTCGGCGGCGACTTGCTCAGGAAACATCGTCAGCGCCTTACGCAACGCGACGTAACCGCCCGTCGCTAAGTAACGTGACAGCGTGTAGGAGTCAGCGAACTGCGCCCTCGAGGAGACAATTCGCGGAGCGTCGAGTACGGCCATCACTTCGCCTCTTCGGCGCGCTGGGCGCGCGCGGCTGATGACCGTGCTCGTTGTTCGATTACTTCCTCTCGCGGCGCGCGTAGTCCGACGCTGCGTCGCACGCGGATGAGGTTGCCGTGCACCGGTATGTCGTGGCTTCGCATACCCGCACGAACCTCACCGATCATGGTGTCAAACGCCTCGGGCGTCGTTGTTCGCACGAAACGGTGATTCACCGACACGCACGGTGCGATGTCACAATCTGCCAGGCACTCGGTTTCTTCAAGGGTGAAAAGCCCGTCAGCCGACGTGGTGCCCACCGCACAGCCGAGGGTCTTTGCCGCGTGTTCCAATAGCTCTTCACCACCCGCTAACAGGCACGCCACGTTCGTACACACGCCCACCACGTACGCGCCCACCGGTTCGAGGTGGTACATGTCATAGAAGGCCGCCGTACCGCGTACGTCGGCGGTCGTGGTGCCGGTGAGTAGCGCGACCTCTTCGATGCCCTCTTCGCTGAGGTAGCCGTCTTGTTCTTGAGCGAGGTGCAACAGTGGCAACATGGCCGAGCGCGCTCGCGGATAGAGCGACACGAGTTCCTCGGCGCGTTGACGAATATCCGGCTTGAAGTGACTCATCGATCGACCTCGCCGAGCACCGGATCGATGGTCGAGACGGTCGTGATGGCGTCCGATACCGAGCCGCCCCTCATCAGCAGCGGTATTGCCTGGAGGTTCACGAAACTCGGTCCGCGCACGTGCAGGCGGTACGGCTTGGCCCCACCGTCGGAGACCAAGTAACAACCAATCTCGCCGCGCGGCGACTCGACGGCGGAGTACACCTCTCCCACCGGCACGTGAAAGCCCTCAGTGAAAAGTTTGAAGTGGTGAATCAACGCCTCCATTGACTCGCCAATACGCGCGCGCGGCGGTGGTGTCACTTTGGGGTCCTGACTGCGGTAGTCGCCACTCGGCATCATTTCGACGCACTGGCGCACGATACGAATCGACTCACGGATTTCGTTTAATCGAATCGCGTAACGGTCAAAGTTGTCACCGTAGGTGCCCACGATGACGTCGAACTCGACTTGATCGTACGCAAGGTACGGCATCGTGCGCCGCAGGTCCCACGCGACTCCCGTCGATCGCAAGAGCGGTCCGGTGACAGAGAGCGAGAGCGCTTCTTCGGCGGTGATCGGGGCGACCCCGACCATGCGCTCTCGAAAGATTGGCTGACCCGTGAGCAACTGGTCGTACTCGTACGTCCGCTCGTCGATGGTGTCACAAATGACCGTCACGTCGTCTTTCCAACCGTCAGGCAAGTCCGCGGCGACTCCTCCGGGGCGCACGTAATTGAGGTTCATGCGAAGCCCCGCGGTCTTTTCGAAAAACGCGAGGATCAGTTCGCGTTCGCGAAGTCCATAGATCATCATGGACGTCGAACCGAGGTCCATCCCGTTGGTCGCCATCCACACCAGGTGCGAGGAGATCCGATTGAGTTCGCTCATCATCATTCGGATCCATATGGCGCGATCGGGAATTTCAATCCCGAGCAATTTTTCGACGGCCATCGAGTAGTTGAGTTCATTGATCACCGGCGAGAGGTAATCCATGCGCGTTACGTTCACGGCACCTTGGATGTAGCTGAGTTCTTCGGCCGTCTTTTCCATGCCGGTGTGCAAGTAGCCAATGACCGGCTTGCAACGCAGCACGTACTCGCCGTCGAGTTCGAGCATGAGGCGTAGCACGCCGTGCGTCGACGGGTGCGACGGACCCATGTTTATGATCATGGTCTCGTCGTCTTGGCGATCGAAGTCGATTGACGTGGGATCGATGTGCAGGTCGTTGCTGCGAAGCACCGCTCCTATTTCTCGTCCGAGTTCATTGGCGGCGGTCTTCGCACGGCGTTGGAGTTCCTGCTCGCCCTCGGAGGTTTCGGCAACGAGAAGTTCCTCTCGTTCGATTGAGCGCACGGTTGGATCGCTCACCTCGGCCCCGGCGCTTCTTTGAACTGGACGGGAACGTTCCCCGCGCCGTAGTCCTTGCGAAGGGGATGTCCCTCCCAGTCCTCGGGCATGAGAATTCGCGTGAGATCGGGGTGATTGGTAAAGATGATGCCGAACAGGTCGAACGCCTCGCGCTCCATTGCTTCAACGCCCGAGTACAACGCAAAGAGCGACTCGACTTCAGGTTCGTCGTTTCCCGCCTGCACGCGGATGCGCACGCGCTGACGTTTCGAAAGACTCAGCAGGTTCGTGACCACTTCAAACCGCGTCCCCTCGACACCCTCGGGAAGCGGACGGTCCATGTGGCTGAGATAGTCCACGCCACACACGTCCACGCACATCTCGAACGCGTCGGCCTTGAAGGATTCGACCAATGCGAAGTACTGCGCGCGCGTGGGAAAGCACACGAGGTCTGCGGCCATACCTTCACTGGTACGAACGCCTGGGGGGGCCAAGGGAGAAAGTGAAATCACTTCGGCGTGCCCACCCTTACCGCAACAGGAACCTCTGGAGTCCAGAGGTTCTGCGCATCCTCCACGTGCGTTGGGCGCCCTTCACTTCGACGCCGCAAGATTTCACCGGTGCGAATCTGTTCGTGCAGCGTCAAGATCGCGTGCATCAACGTCTCGGGGCTCGGCGGGCATCCCGGCGCGTAGACGTCCACCGGCACGATTTGATCAACGCCCTGCACGATCGCGTAGTTATTGAACAAACCTCCCGTCGACGCACAGACGCCCATTGATATAACCCACTTGGGTTCCATCATTTGGTCGTACACCTGACGTAGCACTGGCCCCATTTTCTGCGAGACCCGCCCCGCCACGATCATGAGATCAGCTTGGCGCGGCGAATTGCGAAATACTTCCATGCCGTATCGCGCGAGGTCGAAGTCCGCGGCGCCTGCGGCCATCATCTCAATCGCGCAGCACGCCAGTCCGAACGACGCCGGCCATACCGAGGCGCGTCGAGCCCAACGCACGAGATCCTCAATCTGACCGGTCAGAAAGTTATGTTGGAGATCTTCGAGCCCCACCGATCACGCCGCCTGTTCAGGATCTTGACCAATGCGTACGATGGTCGATGAACTCGTGCGTGCGGGCATGCCCGGCGTCAGATGCTTAACGGGACCCCATTGCAACGCCCCCTCGCTCACGAGGAACACCAACGCCGCGAACACGGTCACCGAGAATGTGAGGACTTCGATGAGTCCGAAGACGTGCAGCTGACGAAAGACGACCGCAAAGGGATACATGAAGACGACTTCAATGTCAAAGATGACGAAAATCATGGCGACCAAATAGAAACGGACGGGGAAACGTGCCGGCGGCTCGTTCTCGGGGACAATCCCGCATTCATAGGGGGCAAGTTTGGCGTCGGTAGGCCGCTTGTGCGGCGCCAACCAAGCGGACGCCACGAGCGAACCCGACGCAAATAACACCCCCAGAACGAGGAGTCCCAGCAATGGTAAGTACTGGTCCACCCGAACTTCTTATCAGACTTGGACTCGCC
The DNA here is from genome assembly GCA_003133005.1 of Acidimicrobiaceae bacterium. Lineage (GTDB taxonomy): Bacteria > Actinomycetota > Acidimicrobiia > Acidimicrobiales > RAAP-2 > RAAP-2. The sequence goes on from PKZI01000071.1 coordinate 7,441, forward strand.
CAGCGATGTCGTACGGCTGAGGTAACGGCCTAGGCTCGTCGCGTGACAGACGACCACGACATCACCGCAGCGTTCCCTATCTACGACGTCGTCATCATTGGTGGCGGTCCGAGCGGTTCGGCGTGTGCGTACTGGCTGGCTCGCGCCGGCTGGTCGGTGTGTCTGATCGAGAAAAAGACGTTTCCTCGTGAGAAAACCTGTGGCGATGGGCTGACGCCGCGCTCCGTGTACCAACTACAAGAAATGGGTCTCGAAGGACCGGTCGCCCAACACGGTCACCGCTATAACGGCCTGCGCGCCTTCGGCTTTGGCGCAACGCTCGCGATGAACTGGCCGGAGCATCCGAAATTCCCCAATTACGGCTACACCATCACGCGCTTCAATCTCGATGGATTGGTGGCCGAGCACGCTCGCGCGCACGGTGCGACGCTGCTGAACGGCGTCGAAGTGGTCGACCTCCTCGAACCCACCACGGCAATTTTCGGTGGTCTAAAGGGTGCGAGCGGCGTGATTATCAAGCAGAAGGACTCGGGAACGACGAGTGAGATTCGCGCTCGCTACGTGGTCGCCGCCGACGGACAAAATTCGCGGATTGGACGCGAACTCGGCGTTGCGCGCAACAAGTCCTGGCCCATGGGCATGGCTCTACGCGGCTACTACACCAGTGAACGACACGACGAACCGTGGATTGATTCGCACCTGGACATCCGCGACCCCGAGGGAAAGGTCGTCCCGGGTTACGGATGGATCTTTCCACTCGGCGACGGGAGAGTCAACGTTGGCGTCGGGCTGCTTTCGACCGGCGGTGCGTGGAAGGGCGTGAACACCACTCGTCTCCAGGATTACTTCGTCGCCCAATGCGCGGACGCCTGGGGGCTCAACGCCGAGACGCAATGCGGCGCACCGACGGGCGGGCGACTTCCAATGGGACTCGCCCTGGGTCCTCACGTGGGAGCCAATACGGTTACGATCGGCGACGCGGCAGGGGCAATAAATCCCTTTAATGGTGAGGGTATTGCGTACGGCTACGAGACGGGTCGGCTCGCGGCGAGCGTGCTCGGCGAAGCCCTCGTCGCGAACGACGACAGTTATCTCGCGCACTACGACGAATTACTCGATGAGGCATACGGCGACTACTACAAAGTGGCGCGTGCTTTCGTGCGACTCATCTCAGAACCGCGCATCCTCTCGGCGGCCGTGGGCGCCGGGCTTCGCGTGGAGCCGGTGATGCGCGCGCTGCTTTCGATCATGGCCAATTTGATGGACAACGACCGTCGCGGACCGAGCGAGGTGACCTACCGAGGTCTCCTCGCGCTCGCGGACGTCGTGCCCGAACGTGCGTACGACCTCTTGCTCGGCAACGAGCGCGCGGCACTCTAACGACAAGCCCACAGAGACGAAAGACCAAGATTATCCGGGTCATTCCACCACCTGCGGTGCGTGGACCCACGTGGCCCAGTCATTGCACGTACCAGTAGCCTTAGAGGAACCGAAAAACTGTTTATCTAGAAAGCGACGCCGTGATACCCACCTTTGTGATCTTCTTGCGTGAAGGAATCGAAGCGTCGATGATCGTGGCCATCCTCTTGTCGTACTTGGCACGAATTGAACAGCGGAAGCACTTTCGCGACGTGTGGCTTGGGGTCGCTGCGGCGATGGTGCTCGTGCTCGGCGGTGGTTTCGGGGCCTATTTCTTCATTCGTCAATACGAGGGGTCGAACGTCCAGACCTACTTCGAGACCGCGACCTACGTGCTCGCCGCG
>PKZI01000250.1 GCA_003133005.1 Acidimicrobiaceae bacterium
TACGTGCCGCCGGTCGAGTTCGAGGCTCACTACTATGACTCCAACGAGTCAGAAAATCTGGCCGTGTTGGAAACGATTTAGTCTCCGGGAAACCCGTCGCGATTCATAGTGAATGCCCAGTTTGTGCATCAAGACACTGGGTTCGGGCACTCGGCTTGGCGTACGTGGAGGGAAGACCTGTTCCCATCCCAATTTCACGAATGCAGATGCTAGACCGGCAATGACTCACCAATGTGGCCACCTTGAGGTGATGACTGGATTTTGCGGTTGTGGCAAAGAGCCATTCCACGACACTTCGTTTGTCGGAATAATGTGCGGACGTGCGCGACTTCGTGACAGTGGACATTCTTCGTCTCCTCTGAAGTGGATGACGGCCAAAGTCCAGAGCGGTCACGAGTGTATTCGTCTCGCTGGTGGTTACGGTAGCACCCACAGCGTCCACAACCCGAAGTTCTCCCAGCTCTATCTCTAGTGGCGAAACGACAGTGTGAACCAAAGGCAGTCGGTCCTCCTTCGTGTCAGAGTGGTTGTATGCGCGTACTTACCGTCAATGCTGGATCGAGCAGTTTGAAACTCACCGTGCTCGACGACGATGACGCCGTGCTTTCGAACCAGGAAGTCGATATTGGCGATGCCAAGAACCTGGACAAAGCTCTCACCACCTTTTTGAAGGCATCACCTCCGTTCGATGCCGTGGGCCATCGGGTCGTGCACGGGGGTGCGGTGTTTAGGGAACCGATGGTCTTAAACAATGACGTCGATGACGCCATAAAAAAATTGTCCGATCTCGATCCCCTCCACAATGCGCCAAGTCTGGCCGCAATCCACGCTCTGCAGTCCTTGCGCCCTGACGTGACACAGGTCGCGTGCTTTGACACGAGTTTTCATATAAATATGCCAATCAAAGCGTCGACCTACGCAATTCCTCAATCGTGGAGCAAGAAGTGGGATATACGCAGGTACGGCTTTCACGGGCTCAGCCACGAGTGGGCGAGCTACCGAGCTGGTGCACTCCTCGGCCAGCCCCGTGAAGAACTTCGTCTCGTCACCGCGCACCTAGGGTCGGGCGCATCATTGGCAGCCGTGGCGTACGGTCGCTCCGTTGATACCACCATGGGATTTACCCCAATGGAAGGTCTCGTGATGTCGACTCGTTCCGGCAGTATTGATCCGGGACTAATTCTTTGGGTGCAGCGACACGGGGGACTCTCGGCCGACGACGTAGAGACGGCCCTCGAACGCGAGTCGGGTCTGCTTGGACTCTCGGGCGAAACCGGCGATCTTCGGAAAGTTATTGCACTGGTCGACGCTGGCGACGAAAGGGCGCAACTCGCGTACGACGTCTACGTGTACCGAATCCAAACCAACGTCGCCGCTATGTGCGCGGCGATGAACGGCCTCGATGCGTTGGTGTTCACCGGTGGCGCGGGCGAAGCGTCGCCACGATTACGTCACGACGTATGCGCGGGACTCGGCTTTCTCGGTGTGCGTCTTCATCCATCACTCTCAAAAGCATTGGAAGAAGACCACCTCGAGTCTGCACCGAACGTACAACCCGCTGTACTCGTCGTAAAGGCTCGCGAGGATATTGAAATCGCCCACCACGTGCGCGACTTACTTTCTTAGCGCTTCCGTTCGACACTTCATCAAGCAACGCCCTCACCTTGTTAGGGGCCGTACAACACGTCAGATGACGCATTCCAAAGCCCGAGACATCGCTCTCCGTGATAGTCCTCAACAACCGATACTGATGCGGTGGCACTCGCGAAGAGGCGACCTTGATCACCCGAGAGTCCCAAGGCCCTCGCGGCCAGAATTCGCGAGAAGTGACCATGGGTCACCGCAATGACCAGAGCATCGTCGGATTCGCCCACTCGCAATTGAAGAAATCGATCCGCTCGCGCGGCGACCTCACTCATTAACTCACCTTCGAGACAGCCGTCATGCCATATATCCCACCCGGGTTCTCGTTCTCGTACCTGTGTCGGAGTGAGGCCCTCGTATAACCCGTAGCCAAATTCCTCGAGTAACGGTTCTACGGTTATCTCTTCACCGGGTAAGGCGAGGCGCGCAGTGTCGAGAGCTCGTGTTCGTGGACTCGAAAAAACGATTGGCGAACCTAATGCCACGAGCCGACCCACTATTTCGCGTAGTGCCGTGGCTTGGCGACGACCGTGGGCGGTAAGTGGGACGTCACTAGCGCCCGTGAGTTGACCAGTAAGAGTCCAAGCGGTTTCGCCATGGCGAATGATGATTAATTTCATACATTCCCTTCGCGACCCCGCAACAGAACGCGAGATGCGGTTTCAGCGGTACCTAATGAACGTGATGCTACCTGAGAAGAGATGCGTACGTAACTCCAACCGTGCGAGCGCCACTCCCATGTCACACTTTTATGAGGTCAGGGTAAGGTCCCAATTGACTTCGATATCGAAGTCACGTAGGCGACCAGGTTGCCGGAACTCGGAGGCATGACACCATGCCGCAGCCCCCACTCGCGCATTTCGACGAGATTGGCACGCTCGCTCTCGATGAAGTGACACCTTCCACCAATGTCTCTTCGGAGATGCTCACCAAAATGAACGCCTACTGGCGCGCTGCCAATTACCTCTCGGTGGGTCAGATTTATCTCTACGACAATCCTCTCTTGCGTGAACCACTCACCCTCGCGCACGTCAAACCACTCGTCGTCAGTCACTGGGGAACCACTCCCGGCCAGAACTTCATTTACGTGCACCTCAATCGAATCATCAAGCAGTACGACCTTGACATGTTTTATATCGCCGGTCCCGGCCACGGCGGGCCCGCGCTCGTTGGTAATACCTATCTCGAAGGCAGTTACAGCGAGATTTACCCTAACGTCAGTCAAGACGAAGCGGGAATGAAACAATTGTTCAAGCAATTCTCATTTCCCGGTGGCATCTCGAGTCACGTCGCGCCCACGACACCAGGATCTATCCACGAAGGCGGCGAACTTGGCTATTCGCTCAGCCACGCCTTTGGAGCTGCGTTTGACAATCCCGGTCTAATTGTTGCGTGCGTCATTGGCGACGGTGAAGCCGAAACCGGACCGCTCGCGACGAGTTGGCAGTCGAACAAGTTTTTAAACGCGTCGAGCGATGGGGCTGTTCTACCTATCTTGCACCTCAATGGCTATAAGATTTCCAACCCCACCGTGTTGGCGCGGATTGAACCCGAAGAACTTGACCAGTTCTTACGTGGTTGTGGATGGAACCCGCACTACGTGGAAGGTGACGACCCTACGGACATGCACGAGAAGATGGCCAACGCCCTCGACGAGGTGATAAAGGAGATACACCACTTTCAAGCTGACGCTCGTGAACGTGGTGTGACGGCGCGACCACCATGGCCAATGATTGTGTTGCGATCACCCAAGGGCTGGACCGGGCCCAAAGTCGTTGACGGATTGAAAATCGAGGGAACCTTTCGTTCGCACCAAGTACCCATGCTCGTCGACGCTGATCACCCAAAACACGTAGCGCTCCTCGAAACGTGGATGAAGAGTTACAAGCCCGAAGAACTCTTTGACCAGAATGGTCGCCTCGTCTCTGATCTCGCGGCGCTCGCGCCCGTCGGGTCAAGGCGAATGGGATTCAACCCCCACACCAATGGTGGCGTATTGCGGGAACTTACGTTGCCTGATTTCGCTGACTACGCGATTGATGTTCCGGTACCCGGTGCCGTGAACGCGGAGGACACGTTGGTGCTAGGAAACTTTCTACGCGACATTGTGAAAATTAACGCAAAGTATCGACACTTTCGAATTTTCGGTCCCGATGAAACGATTTCAAATCTTCTGGGTGCGGTCTTTGAAGTTACGAACCGCCAGTGGGATGCGCGAAAAATTGACGGAGACGAATTCTTGGCATCCGAGGGACTGGTCTTTGACGCCATGCTCTCAGAGCACCAATGCGAGGGCTGGCT
>PKZI01000134.1 GCA_003133005.1 Acidimicrobiaceae bacterium
AGTGAGGAGTTGACGTGAAAAAGGGCCGCCATCGTCGGTTTGTTGAAGCTCGCGAACTCAAGCGTTCCACCGGACCTCGTGCGACCACGTGCGATGAGTGCGGCGCGGCGCCCGAGGACATCCACGCGGAGTGGTGTCTCGCCGAAGAGGATCGTTATGACGAGATTCTGGGATCGCTGCCGCGCACGTCGTTTAACGAGGAAGACCCGCTCGCCGCAGAGAGTTAGGCCCTGACCCGTCGCACCGGGTGGGGGAGCATTGTTCCCTGGGGTTGCTTCGAACGCTCGTCCATGAACGCCAGCAATTGGTCATAGACGACTTGGCCGATCATCGCAATGAGTTCGTCGGCCATCGAGTCGACCACGCGGTTCTTGCCGACGAACGCGAGTGTGTCTTCGGTGCACCACCAGTGGAATTCGTCACCGCCGGCTCCCCAGTCGCTGCGGTTCCACTGCCCGATCCTCGTGATCACGTGGCCGTCGTCTTGGACGTCATCTTCTCGTCGCAGTGGTAGCTGCCAGCAGACTTCAGGTTTGAGCGGGATGTAGCTTTCGTCGTTGTCGAGCGCCAGCACGTGTAACGCACAGCCTGCGCCGCGATGGAAATCCGGACGGTTGAGGAAGATGCACGCGTCCTTGACGAGTTTGGTGACGATCTCGCCGTTCTTCTTCACGCGGGTAGTGCCGTCCTTGCCCTTGGCTTTGAACTGCCACTGATCGTCGGTAAGCCGTTTGGCCGCTCGCTCGACACGCTTTTGGTCCTTCTCGTCAGTGAAGTGCGCGCCGTAGCTGCAACAACCTTGCACCAGTTCGGGCGCGGCTTCGGTGAGCACGCCCTGGCAACCGTTGCCGAAGATACACGTCCAATTGCTTTCGAGGAACGTCACGTCGAACATCCAGGTACGTTGGCGTTTTTGGTCGCCGAAACTTACCCATTCGTGAAGATCAAGGGGGATTGAGGTCACAGGTGCAACTTAATGGACGCGACCGACCCATAAAGGGACCTCTAGACTTGGCGCATGACCACTGTCGAGACATTTGACGTTCTGAAACTCACCGATGAAGCACGCAACGTCGTGCTCGACGCACTTCAAAACGAAGAGCAGAGTAGCGCACTCGCTCTTTGGATTGAAGTCACCGGCACGAAGGGTCCAGGTTATTCCTACGACCTCTACTTCTCCGATTTGGCCGATGCCCCCGAAGGTGCGGCGATAGGCAGCGACGGCGGGGTCACCGTCGTGGTGCCCAAGGCGAGTATTGATCGTCTGCGTGGCAGCCGTTTGGAGTTCGCGGCGGACGGCGGCGGTGGTTTGGTGCTGGTGAATCCCAATATCCCCACACCCGAAGAGATGAACCCCGGCGTGCCCGCGGACATCCTCGCGCTTGGCGTCGAAGGTCCCACAGCCCTCTTCGCCATCGATGTGCTCGAAAAGAACATCAACCCCTCCATTGCCTCGCACGGAGGTCGCGCGGACCTCGTCGCGATGGATGAGGAGAAGAAGGTCGCCTATATCAAGATGTCGGGTGGCTGCCAGGGTTGTTCGATGAGTCGCATGACGCTCTCACAAGGCATCGAGACGACGTTGCGTGAGGCGATTCCCGCACTCACGGGCGTCATCGACGTGACCGACCACGCGTCAGGCGTCAATCCCTTTTATACCAACGAATAGATTGCCCTCCGAGCCTAGAATTGGGAAATGTTGCGTTTCCTAACGGCCGGTGAGAGTCATGGTGCTTCCCTCACCCTGATCATCGAAGGATTGCCGTCGGGGCTCGCGATCAACGAGGAGCAAATTGGTGACGAACTCAGTCGTCGGCGACTCGGCTTTGGACGCGGACCGCGTATGCGCTTCGAACGCGACGAACTTCGCCTGAGTGGTGGCATTCGTCACGGTCGGACGTTGGGTTCGCCCGTCGCCATCGAGATTCTTAATTCGGAGTGGCCCAAGTGGGAACAAGAAATGTCCGCAGCTCCCGGCACCCCTTCGAACAAGCTCACCAAACCTCGTCCGGGACACGCCGACCTCGCGGGAATGCAGAAGTACGCCTTTGATGACGCGCGCGATGTCCTCGAGCGGGCGAGCGCGCGTGAGACCGCGGCTCGCGTCGCGGCGGGCGCGCTCGCGAAAGCGCTTCTCGCGACGATTGGCGTCGAAATCTTGAGTCACGTCGTGCGTATTGGTCAAGTGGCGGCGCCCTTGGACCGGCGACCCGCGCCCGGCGAGTTGTCCGTCGTTGATGAGAGCGAGGTTCGCTGTTTCGACGAGGCGACCGCCGCCAAGATGATCACCGAGATCAAAGCCGCGGCGAAGGAGGGTGACTCGCTCGGGGGCATCGTCGAGGTGATCGCGTACGGGTTGCCGGTGGGACTCGGAAGCTACGTGCACTGGGACCGAAAACTCGACGGCCTGCTCGCTGGCGCATTGATGAGCATTCAGGCAGTCAAGGCGGTTGAAATCGGTGACGGCATGATNNCGAAGCGACCACGCCGGGGGACTCGAAGGTGGAATGACCTCGGGCGCGCCGGTCATTGCCAAAGTTGCCATGAAGCCGCTCGCGACGCTCAATCGACCGGTGCTCGAGACCGTGGACGTGGCGACGGGCGAGTCGGCGGTCTCCTTTAAGGAGCGCACTGACGTGACTGCGGTACCGGCGCTCGGGGTCGTAACCGAAGCGATGATGGCGCTCGTTCTGGCCAATGAGGCGATGCGAAAGTTTGGCGGTGACTCCGTCGAGGAGTTCGTTCGCAATCACGCGACGTACGTGGCGAATCTCGGTTCAACTTCCTCGCATGCACTCCCCGAATAGTTGTGGCGCGACTCGTGCTCGTGGGACTACCCGGCACCGGAAAGACGACTGTCGCCAGAGAGCTCGGAATGCACTGGGGCGTCGAGGTCATCGACACCGACGACGCCCTCGCCTCGGTCCTCGGACGAACCGTGCCCGACTTCTTGCGCGAGGCGGGCGAAGAAGAATTCCGTCGACGTGAGTACGACGTTTTGCTCGAGGCCCTGGCGCGCGACGCGGTGGTGGCGACCGGCGGCGGCGGCGTGACCCTGCCCGAGGCGCGCGCGTCGCTCGCGAGCGCGAGGACCTATTGGCTCGACTGCGCGGACGATGAGATCCTGGCGCGAGTCGCCGAGGGTGACCGACCGTTGTTAGGCGACGATCCGAAACAGGCTTTGACGCGTCTACGCGCGCAACGAGAACCGTGGTACCAGGAAGTCTCGCGAGTGCGAATCGACACGTCGGGTTCACTCGATGAAGTCGTCGCTCAGGTACTGAGCGAAGTGAAGGGTGAAGACGAATGAAGGTTGAGGTCGCCCTTGCGGGCCGCTCCTATGACGTAAGCATCGGTGCGGGCGTGCGACACCAGCTTCATTCGGTTCTTGAAGAGCGGTGCCCCGACTACCAGTTGTGCGTCATCGTGACGTCGCCCTCGCTGTTGGAAGAGCCCTGGTTCGACTTCGTACCCGAGCAGAACGTGCACTTCGTCGAAGTGCCGGAAGGTGAAGACGCCAAGCGCCTCGAGGTCCTCGAATCGGTGTGTGAGGAATTGGCGGCACTCAACGTGTCGCGTTCTGACGTCATCGTGGGAGTGGGGGGTGGCGCGATCACCGACTTCGCCGGCTTCGTCGCCGCGGTGTACTTGCGCGGCCTGCGACTTATCCAAGTGCCGACGACACTGGTGGGCCAAGTGGACGCCGCCATTGGTGGAAAAACCGCGGTGAACTTGTCCTCGGGAAAAAACCTCGTCGGCGCGTTTCATCAACCCGTGGCGGTCTTGTGTGACGACGAGACACTCGCGACGCTCGACCTGCGAGATCGACACAGCGGGTTGGGCGAAGTCGCCAAATGCTGGTTGCTCGAGGGACGAGACGCGAGCGAGATTCCCTCGACGTCGCTCGAGCAATTGATCCACTTGTCGGTGGCGCTTAAGGCGCGCATCGTCAGCGCCGACGAGTTTGAAGGCGGACAGCGCGCTTTGCTCAATTACGGACACACGCTCGCGCACGCGATCGAAGCGCTCTCGCTTCGACGCAGTCGCGATGAACTTCGCCACGGCGAGGCGGTGGCGATTGGGCTCGGCTTCGCCGCGCGCCTCGCGTACGCATTGGATCGCGTAGACCATTCGGTCGTCGCGAACCACGATGACGTGCTGTCGCGATTCGGTTTATCGAGCGCAGTACCGAAAGAACTCGTCACCGCGGACATCGTGGCCGCGATGGGTCACGACAAGAAGGCGCGCCACGACTTAACCTTTGTACTGGCGGGCCCGTCAGGCTTCGAGACCGTGACGGGTATCGATGAGAGGGACGTCACCGACGCGTTAGAGGAGTTCCGAGGTGAAAAGTGAGTAGGGAGATACTGCTGCTATCGGGACCCAACCTCGATGAATTGGGCACGCGCAGTCCCGAAATCTATGGTCACCAGACCCTCGAGGAGCACGTGGATCGTTTTGGCGCCCAAGCCAAAGCGCACGACTTCACGGTTCGTCACTTGCAATCGAACTTCGAGGGCGACCTGATCGAAGCGGTGCACGCCGCGAACGGGGTCGCGGCAGCGATCGTCATCAACGCCGGAGCCCTGACGCACACATCGTGGGCGCTCGCGGATGCGATGGCGTCGTTCAGCGGCGTGAAGATCGAGATTCATCTTTCGAATCCCGCCGCGCGCGAACCCTTTCGTCACCTCAGCACACTGGCGGGTGTCGTGAATGGATCGATCGCGGGTTTTGGCGCGCTGAGCTACGACCTCGCCGTTGAGGCCGTCGCGCGCTTGTTGTCCTAGGGGTCGAACCAACCGACTGGCGATTAACTAGAATGGGCAACGCTCGATTTACGAAAGGTACCGGCCCATGGCGGCAATCTCCACATCTGACCTAAAGAACGGCATCACCCTCAAGATTGACGACGGCCTGTTCTCAGTCATTGAGTTCCAACACGTAAAGCCCGGCAAGGGCGGCGCATTCGTGCGCACCAAGCTGCGCAACGCCCGATCAGGTGCCGTGATCGAGCGAACGTATCGTTCCGATGAGCGTCTTGAGCAAGCGATCATCGACAAGCGCGACACNNTTCCTTAAAGAGACGGGCAAGGCGATGTTGATCCTTCACGACGACGAGATCATTGGCGTCGAGTTGCCGGCATCGGTGGAACTCGCGATCGCAGAGACGGAGCCGGGAATTCAAGGTGATCGCGTGTCGGGTGCGCGAAAGCCAGCCACACTCGAGACTGGTTTTGTCGTCCAGGTGCCGCTCTTCGTCGGACCGGGTGAGGTGATCAAGGTCGACACGCGAACCGGTGAATACATGACGCGCGCCTAATGAGCGACTTGGGCCAACAGCGACATCGCGCGCGTGAGCGAGCCCTTGAGATCCTTTACGAAGCTGACATCAAGCAGCGACCGGTCGACGAGATTTTGGCCGCGTTACCGCTGGCGCCGGACCATTACACCGCACTGCTCGTACTGTCCGCACAAAACCACAAAGTCGAAGCAGAGTCGCTCATTAGCGAATTTTCAAATGACTGGTCGATTGAGCGTATCGCGCTCGTTGACCGCATCATCATGACCTTGGCGATTGGCGAACTGCTCTTGGACGACGCGCCTCCGCGAGCGGTCGTCCTCGATGAGGCGGTTGAGCTCGCCAAGACCTTCTCGACCGATGGCTCACCTTCCTTCGTGAACGGTGTGCTCTCGTCGTGCGTCGAGCGCTTGGCGCAGAAGTAGGCCGCTCATCACGCGAACGAGAACGTATCGCGAAGATTACGAAGTAATAAAAATCTCATCTCTCGTAGAGCAGGCTCCGGTTCGTTCGACGGGATATGAAGTAAATCCCAGCGCGTGACGCCACCCACTTCTGCAGGACCGACCAGTGCGCGACGAACCGTCACCGAGAATTCACGGGGGATTGACGCGGCGAAGCGCATAGTTTTCTTCGGCTTTACGAAGAATGACGGTGCCGCGACGGCACTGTCATTGCCTCGCTCGAGGAGGACCAGTCACGCTCATCGTCGGCCACCTCGATCGGTGAATACATGGCGACGTGGGGCATCAAGCGAAGAAATCTCTTATGTAAGTAATTTTGTAGGTAACTATTTCGCGAGTGCACACGATAACTTCGTAATTGAGTTCTGGGCCAAACTAAAAGTTCCAAGGAGCGGTATATGTCTGTAACGGGAAGACTGACCACGGTCGTCGTGTGCTTCCTGGTAGCGGTGGCTTTGATCGTGACTGCGGTCGCGGTCTTCCTAAAGCCCGGCACACCGGGGGGCGTCATTAACTTTACGAAAACGCAGGCGGCTGGCCAACCCGTTGACCTGACGGTGCAAACCGTTGGTGCGATCGGATTCGGTCCACACCCTACGTGGGTTTCGTATCTCGTGAAGAACCCCCAGGGCAAGTGGGTGCACACCACTGACTGGGAGTTGCCGGCGAACACCGTCGTGCACATGACCGTCGACCAGTACGACTCGGGAAGTCCGCTTCGCAACCAGGAGTGGGGACAGATCCAAGGGACAATCGGCGGGTACGAGGTATTGAACGGCAAGAAAGTATCGGTCTACGACTCGTACACGGGGAATGGAGTTGGTCACACCTTCGCNNAACCAATGTGGCGCGGCGCCATGCCACTTCAATTCGGCGCACAACGTCATCACGTTCAGTTTTAAGACACCAAAGACGCCGGGCAACTATCCGTGGCAGTGCTTCCTGCCGTGCGGGCTTGGCTACTTTTTCGGTAACGGTGGTCCTATGTCAACCCAGAATTACATGGGCGGATTCCTTTCGGTGGTGGCGCAATAATGTCCTCGGAGAATTCAATGAAAAACGAACAGAATCACCTTCGACGGATTTTCGGCATCACGCTGGTCCTCTCGATTGCGGCGGACTTGCTGTTCTGGTTTCTGGTGGGTCCACATGTGCCACCGGGAACTATGACGACTACCGCGCATGACGATCAACTCGACTTCAACATCTTGATGCTGGTCGCGCTGCCAGTGCTCATTGGCGTGTGGGTTTACTTCGCGTACGCGTTCGCGAACTGGGGTTCGAAGAAGGGCACTGCACCTGAGCCTGTGGGCGGACCCGCTGCTCGTTCGAACAACAAGGCATCCTTCTTGTGGATCGCCATCACGACCGTCGTCGTATTATTCCTCGCGGGATTTGGGACCGTCGAGTTGATCGTCGGCAACGGCTCGGGTGGTGGCGAAGGACCAAACCCGGTTTGGGAACCAGCGGGTGCCGCGAAGGCGGAGACGGCGGCGCTCACGTCGTCGGACTCGTGGAGCCCGGGCGCGAATCACGTACTCGTCGTCCAGGTCATTGCCCAGCAGTGGAAGTTCACGTACCGCTATCCCCAGTTTGGTGACTTTGAGTCCCAAGAGTTGATTCTTCCTAATGACACCACGATTGCGTTCAACGTGACTTCGCTTGACGTTAACCACAGTTTTTGGGCCTATCAACTTGAGGTGAAGGCTGACGCGAACCCGCAGGAGAACAACGTTGCCTTCACGACGACGAAGCAGACGGGCAACGTGACGATTCGTTGTAGCGAGCTCTGCGGCCTCTGGCACGGCGCGATGTATGACTACGGCAAGGTCGTGTCGGTGGGCGCATTCCAGAACTGGGCCACGACGACAGAGAGCGCCAACGCGGCGAACACGAAGGA
>PKZI01000113.1 GCA_003133005.1 Acidimicrobiaceae bacterium
GCGTCGAGTCCATCTGATCGGAACGGGCTCAAATTGGTGCCCTATCTCAATGCCGCAAGGACCGCGCTGGTAATGACTCGGGAGATGAATGAACTGTAGGCAATGGTCACGTGATCAATATCCGAATAGACCAAAATGTTGCCAATCACCGGGGAGCAGGTATCCGACTCGCAGAAGAACTTACTTGTGTCAATAAGCGTCGCGCCTGAGGCTTTCGCGGTCTGCTTGTCTCGAGAGAGAACTGACCCGTAGTATCCGCTGCCCGGCGTGTACTGCAGGGAGCAATCCTGAGGATCGCTGTGAATTGTCAGACACGTGACCGCGGACTCGCCGAAAAATGGGGACGTGCCAAAAAGGACTCGCTTCGTCTTTGGAGAACCAAGAGTTGACTCGACGAAGAGATTCTTTACTCCTGTCGCCCACTCCGAATCGGAGAAGTTTGTCCCGACGGCGCCCGACGCCGCCAAAACTGCGACCGGATGGAGCGCCCGAATTGCGACAGGTACATGCTCGTGCCACTGCCGACAACGCTCGTAGAGGCTGCCCCATGAAGAATTGTAAGGGAGATCTGCTAAACCGCAACTTGAGAAACCAAATACAGCCAAGCGGTAAGGAGTTGTTGCCAAGCCTAAATTGAGTGCGGGCACCCAGTTCCCAACATTCGAATCCCCCACCAAGACGATCGTCTTAGTGCCGTGGAGATTGCCGGCGAAACATGGTTTGGGCGATAAGGCCAGCGCCTCTGAGTTGAAAGGATCACACGTTCCAAAGGTGGAGGGTCCGGTGAGATCGTAGCTAGAAGAGCTTGAAAACTCCTTCAACATCGCCTCGATTGCCGGCGACAACGTCTTTGTCGAGATCGACGTCTTGACGTCAGCGGCCACCTGCGCACTCGTGCCCACGCGGTCAGATGACGATGCTCCGGCGTTGCCCGCAAAGGAGAGTACGGAGAGCACAATCGCGATACAAGCAATATTGTTCTTGGCGGTTCTCATTCCCACAGTCTCCATCCCTTGGGCCTTCAAGGAAGGTAAAGGGCACCTTAGCAAGCCCTACTAGTGAAGGCGGCTCGGCGAATCGACTTCAGTAGAAGCGCTCCATTGCGTCCTAGGGCTGCGATATCACCTTGGGAGTTGATTTGCTCAGCCAGATAGAGTGTCGCCTATGCGAAATCAGAGAGCCATTCGCGTCGTGAGAGTGTTCGCGCTCTCGCTGATTGTTCTACTTTGGCTCCCCGCGACACCGTCCACCGCCGGCACCGTGTCGCAGGGCCCAACTCTGTCTCAACTGATTTCCTACGTTGACGCGTCCTCGAACTTGAAGCAAGGACCAAACGTCCTTACGTCGACACCGACGTTGACGCAAGCTGCAAATGATGACACTGCCACAATGATTCCGGGGCCGTGCATCGCGTTTACGCCGGCGATCAAGGCGCTGCCCACGACTGCTGGAACAACCTGCGCGTTTGGCGACAAGACAGCAACGAAAACTCTCCTGCTGTTCGGTGACTCCCAGGCGTCAATGTGGCTCCCCGCGTTCAACATTGCTGGCCAACTGTTGAAGTGGAAGGTTGTCTTCTTGGCCAAAGACGGGTGCGCCCCTTGGGTGAGTCCCGTGACCAAAGACCAGGGCTCACTAGCGTGCAGCGATTGGGAGCGCGGCGAAATTGCGGTAGCGAATAAGCTGAAGCCACAAGCCGTCGTGCCCATAGGCCTGACGCTCGCTGAGTTGAGTGACAACCAATATCCTTCAACAATCCAATTCGTGGGTGAGCTCCAGTCCATGGTGAAGGCCCTTGCACCAAGCGGCGCGAAAATACTGTTAATGCAGGAGATTCCTCAATTTTACCCCTACTTCACGTCCGCCACGCCAGAGGCGTGCTTAACGATTCACACCTCGTCGATACAGAGTTGTGAGTTGACCATAAAGCAGGTGAAAGCGATAGAGACGACGGTCGGTCTCAGTGATGTGGCAAGCATCGATCACCTCGCAACTCTGCCTATTCGTGAGCTGTTTTGCGGAAAGAAGCGATGCGACGTCTTCGTGGATTCTCCCGGCGAAAGTCACTTGATCTACCAGGACTGGGCTCACATGAATGCGACGTATTCCACCTGGATCGGCCCTGCCCTTTCCCAGCTTCTTGCGAAGTACTTGCCAGCGTGAGTTGATCGGTCGCGAGGGCACATCCGAGCACCAAGAGTTGCGTCGACGTGACCATCACTTTGAATGATTCGTCACACCGAGACCACCGCGAGTAGTCGACGTGTAGTGGTCCACGCTTTTGGCGGAAAGCCAGGCAGCGACATTCACCGTCACGAGGTGGAACGTCAGAACGTTGACGGGTGAACGACTCTACAACTTACCCACTGTGTCCGTGATCACCAAGTACGACCGAGTCGGGATTGTCGCTGTACAACCACGCTGAGTGCAGTGGAATCACCTCCCGTTGAGCCACGAACTGGTCGCTGGCGCACGCAAAGACCGTCCGATCCATCGACCTAATCAGCCGAACTGAGTCGCGAGCCTTGACGTCCTGTCGTCGTCCTGGAACAAATTTGACCCAATTTTTTGCCTGAAACACTCAGTATTCACTCTCAAATCTCCACGGTTTGACAATTACTCCCGATTATGGGAACATTGTCGTCGCAAGGGCTGAAGCGGAGTGAACAAGTGTTTGGTGCCCTAATTCGAGTTTTGGATGTCAAGCGATGACATTCACTAAGCCCTCAAGCGAATTCGAAACCCTGAACGAGACTTTTAACGTAGAACGACCGCGAGTCTTGACACGGGTCCGTTCGAGGGAATTCGCGACACCGGTAGTACCTCTCCACCGAGAAGACAAGGACTTGCTTCACGGCGCCGGAGTCACCGTCGTGTTCCCCTGCCTCAATGAGGAATTTGCCGTTGGACTCTGCGTGGAGCGAGCGCTTGAGACCATGCGAGCAGCCGGAATCGACGGGACGGTAATCGTCGTGGACAACGGCTCGACGGACAGGTCCGCCGAAGTTGCGACGGAGGCAGGTGCTCAGGTGATCTTCCAGCGTGAACCAGGGTACGGCGCCGCGCTTCGATCCGGAATTGAAGCGGCGCAGTCGGAGTTTGTGATTATGGCCGACGCTGATGGGACCTACGAGTTAGACGCCATTCCGCGGTTGCTCGCACCACTCCTCGAGGGCAAGGCCGACATGGTGCTAGGACAACGGCTTAGCGACGCCACCACGGAGACGATGCCGTGGCTGCACCGATACGTTGGCACGCCAGCGATCACGTACTTGGTGAAGAAAGCAACAAAGAACAGGCTCACAATTCGTGACAGCCAATCCGGGTTTCGTGCCTTTCGTCGCGAGGAGATCTTGAAGCTAAAGCTTTCTTCGACCGGCATGGAGTTTGCGTCAGAAATGCTCATTCGTAGTTCGTGGGCGAATCTGAGAATCCAAGAAGTGGACACCAAGTATGCGGAGCGAATTGGCGAATCGAAGTTGAGCACGTTCTCAGATGGGCTTCGACACCTTCGTCAAATTCTGCTGCTGAGTCCGGAAACGGCTGCTTCAATTCCCGGGTTGCTCGCCACCGTAGCTGCAATCGTCCTGTGGGTGTTCGCGGCTCAGTCAACAACCACCTTCGGACAGGTTGGTTCGCTGAGTTGGGTTGCCGATGTTGTGGCCGGAGTCCTAAGTATTCTCGGCCCGATTGTGTTCTGTACGGGCATCGTTCTCAGATATCGCGCGGAAACGTCGGGCCTTCGAAGCGCTCGCGTGAAAGTACCACTTAACGTGTTAATTCGACGATTCTTGGTGGGCGGCGCGCTTCTCGTCTTCGTATCGGCCGTCGGTCTCGTCGTACTGATGATCAATTTTCACCAAGACCCGCACATGATGTCGAACGCAGTCGCTGCATCGTTGTCCTCGTTCGTGCGAAGCGCGTTTGTGGTGGGACTGGTCTTAATTGCGGCGCCTTTGATTGCTCCATTTCTTATGACGTCACCGAGGCTTCGGTTGCCGAGCACTGAATTGGAAGTCGAGAGTTCGGTGCCGCCGTTGGTAGCCGAGCGCGAGAACAGGCGTGACGTCGGCGAGATCGGACCCGTTGGTGTCTGTACGTGCGCCTTGCGAGAAGCTTGAGCTTTAGGTCGATGGACATCCGAAGACGAACGATGGACAGCGTTCACGCTGATTGACAACATTCGAGCCAGGTGTGGGCTGCTTTGAAGGGCGTCTCGTCAATTGGATGCGGCGAAATGAAACCCGCCGTTGTTGTGATGTGCTACTTGTTCGATGAATTCGCTATCTTCGAGACCCGTCTGACCATCTCGCGAGCTGATTGATCCATACTCTTCGACGCGGAATGTTCTTCGCTCCATTTTAGGGTGGTGCGGCGCAAAGCTGCGCCTCCGTCAATTGCGGCAAGTATGCCCTTAGACATTCCTTGCACGGAAGGTTCGACGACAAAGCCATTGACACCCTGTTCTACAAGACTCGTGGCTAGGTTTTCCGGATTATTCGCGACAACCACCGGAGTTCCTGAAGCCACGGACTCTGCAACGACGAGACCGTATCCCTCCCGCAGCGACGGGACGACGGTACAGGAGGATTGGGAGAAAAGTCTGCCGAGTTCCTCATCGGATACTGAACCCGTGAACCTGACGGCGTCAGATAAGCCGAGTAACTTGACGTCCTTTTCGACCTCGACGCGCTCTGGCCCGTGGCTAACGATCGTCAACGTCAACGTCGGCTGCCACAGGCGTGCGGCCGCGAGTGCCTCGGGCAGAAGGCGAACGCCCTTGTGCTTGACGTGACGACCGACGAAGATCGCCATCGGAACTTCCGGGACCGACGTGGACACTACGCCCCCATTACGATCGCCAGCCAATAGTCCGGCCAACACTTCCACGTCACCCCGGAATCCCTGGGATCGCAGTCGCCGAGCTCCCTCTTGAGTGAACACCTGGGCCCATTGAGTCACCGCGATACAGAGGCGTTGAATGAGTGACCCAAGGGTGCCTGTCCATCGTCCGGCGTACGTCTTCCAGTATTTCAATGACCAGACTTCAAAGTAATCAACAAGAATTGGAGTACCAGTTCCGATCAGGGCCAAGCGCGCGGCAAGCAGGGAAAAGAATGGAAAACTTGCAACGACGACGGCGTCAAACTGCCGACGATGACGAAGTAGCCAACGGAATGTGCCGGCACCGAATGCTACGGCGGGACCCGTGCGCCTGATTCCTTCTTCGTCGTAGAGTTCGCTGGCACCGCTTGCGGCGACGACGCTCACACCTGCCCACTCGGGTGCTGTGCCCGTCCACTGGCGGCGCGTTACGTACGTGACGCTCGCGCCGGACGCAACGAACTGATCGGTGAGAACTTGATACCACCTCTCCGCCCCTCCGAGCGTCAGCGGAAAAAGGCAGTCGTATATGACGCAGATGCGGCGTCCGATCAATTCGCCCTCGTTGTTACGGGCCTCCGGTGATTGGACGTCACTCACACTCGGTGACCTCCATTGAACTCGAAGTTCGAATGCCAACTGCCGTGCGAGAAGGCTGTTGGCGAAGCGTGGCGAATGGTGAGCACCAATCGACGTGAACGCGTGGTATAGGCGCTAGCGGGGACTTCGGGTTTCAGGGTTTTCACGGCACCTTTGAAAGAGGTGAATCCAACACAAGTTCATTTATGCTTCGCCACTTAACTCTACGAGGATTATGGCTGGCATCCAAAACGCTAACGAGTTCTCTGCGATCACCACTGGCCTTGCGCACCCAAACGGGGTTGATCGTGATACGCGTTCGAGGCCCCCGGCGACAATGTGGTTAACGAGTAGAAGCATTCACCGCCCATTCAACGCACTTCTGTGAGTTGAATGGGCGGTGAATGCTTTCAGTCTGAGACTGTGAAGGAGCTTTGTGTGTTGCCTATTTACGAACCGCTGCCGAACCATTTCTGGAACTCAGTCAGCGACTGCGGCGTGGTATTGGTTGCGAGCGGCATAGTTCCTTGAGCTCCCGCGTCGAAGTAGGACTCGAAGGCGAAGTCGCCATTGGCCACCGTTGACCCGATACCGTCCACGTAGCCCGGGTCGTCGCCGGCAGGCGAAGAGTACAGCCCCCACTCCGGGAAGCTCATTGGCTTACCGTGTGCGGCGGCGAAGGACTCAAAGGCATCTAGGCCGTCAGGCTCACTTGCGAGCTGGGAGAACGTGACCGCGCCACTGCTCTGGCACGACGCATCGTACTGGTCAAGTCCCACGATATCTACGTACGCATTGCCGGGGTAGAAGTTNNGGGTTCCAGTCGATCAGGAAGTTCTCGCCCGAGGCCTGGCGCATGCCCGTCACTTCGTTGGCGAAGCAGGACGCCCAGAGGTTTTGTTCCTGAGTGGTCGTGCCGATGTAGTCCGTCTCCCAGTTACCGTTCATTTCAGCGCCGAGTCGAATCACTGAGTTCTGTAGGCCAGCAGCAACGAGGCTTGATCCAAGTTGCGTTGCGTAGGAGTTAAAGTCACCGTTCGCGCAGGACTGCTCCCAACCCAACGGGTTGCTGGTGTTTTGAAGGCTGGTCGGTATCAGGTCAACCTGCAAGACAAGTTGGCGTGTGTTGGGCTCTTCGGCGACCCAAGAACTGTATCCATACTGTGACTGAGTCACCCAGGGGTTCACCCAGTCGCTCCAAGATGGCGCTCCGTTCAAGTAGGCAAGAAGGCACGTCGCAGTGCTGTTCGTTAGTGAATCCCAGCTGGAGACGGCAGCCTGAAGAGGGGCGAGTCCGGAGTCATTGAAGTTAAGTTCCGCGCACTCGCTTCGCGATGGTCCCGCCGTGATGAGCCCGGCAGAAGTGGCGGAAGATGATGTCCCAGTCGTTGGTGTCGTGGTCGTCGTCGTTGGCGGTGCCGTCGTGGTCGTTGTTGGAGGAGTTGAGCCTCCCGCTGGAGGCGTGGTCGTAGTTGTCGAAGCACTTCCTCCACCGGTTGCCCCACTTGCGCCACCGGCTGAGCCGCCTCCACTTGTGTCGACACTGCTGGCACCGCCGGCACTGCCGCTGGTGGTGGTCGTCGGATTCGCGACCGGTATGACCACCGAGCCCGTAGACCAACGCTTTACAAGCCCTGAAAACTGGCTGCTGCTCGATTCGGAGGCCAGGGTCAAGACGACGTCGGATCGGACGGCGCTCGAGTCCCTGCCGCCGAACGCGGAAGCCGAAGCGTCGATGTTGACCAACGCCACTAAAACAAACGACGACACGGCGAGGGTGGCAATCTTGGGGATGAGGTGCGAGGTCCTCACTGAAAAGAAGTTTTGAAGTGAGCGCTTGTACATGGAATACAAGTTCTCATTCTGAAATCACATCACCGCCTATCGAGCGTCAACAGATTCTCAAATTGCTCGGACGTTGCGCGGTAACACGACTAACACCCACGCGAGTCTCTCCGGATACTCCCGGGGCCAGTACGCCGAGCGAATTTCGGAATGTCGAATTGCTCATATTCGACTGTTTCGATAATGGCGTGAAGTCACTAGAGGTGTCGCGATCTACTTGCTCTGGAGGCATTTGAGCGTCTGTTGATGTAGACGAGTGGAGGACATGTCTTCGAATGAGATTGTCCCAAAGTTCCCCCGTGGTCGCCGCGCTCCACTCTTCATGGAGCAACTCATCGGCAACGGTTCCGAGTTGCTCCTCTTTGACGCAAAGATCGCACCAATGAGCTGGTGGGTGATGCTTCCGCAGGTCCGAAAGCACTGGTCATGGGGGTCGGGTCCGTGAAGATTAAAGTCGGTGGATGGTGCCTTCCGTCGTCGTCGTGCCTAACGGCTAGCCGTCCGATGAGCGGGTTGACATCAATTTGGACAGTCGTGGTGACGCACAACTCCGAGGGCGTGATTTCCGGATGCCTCTCCTCACTCGGTGCATCATCGATTGAGACGAAGCTCGTAGTCGTGGACAACGCGTCTGAGGACGCTACTGTCGAAATCGTCGAGCGCGAGTTCCCCTCCGTTCTCATCGTTCGGGCGACGAATCTCGGTTTCGCTGGCGGATGCAATCGCGGCGTCGGAGCAGCGGGTGAGGAGGCCGAAGCGTATTTCTTTTTGAATCCTGATGCTGCTGTGGAGACTTCGTGCTTAGAGAAACTGAGTAGGTCCCTCTGTCAGGATGAAAAACTGGCCGTGGTCAGTCCGAAGGTAGTCCATCCAATTGGCGGTGAAACGGAGTACGCCGGCGCGGCACTCGATTTCAACTCGTTAGATTTTGAAGTAGTTGTGACAGAAGAAGCGGGTAGGGAGAACACTGCCGAGGTTAGCGAAACGGGTCGCCCCGCCGGCGCAGCGATGCTCGTTCGCCGCTCATCTTTTGAAGAGGTGGGGCCGTTGGACGACTCATATTTTTTGTACTGGGAAGAGTGCGAATGGGCGTCTCGAGTCCATCGGAACGGATTGAAGGTCGGCTATGTTCCCGACGCGACTGTTTATCACTCCCTGAGCCACAGCACTGGTGGCGAAGGATCGAGAATCTACGAGTACTACTACACGAGGAATCTCCTGCGGTTGGTCGCTTCGGTCAGGGGCACCTCGAAGCTATCAACTTTTGTTCGACTCGTTCCGTTGTTCGGCCGTCGATTAAGGGAGATAGCGTATCGTCGTCGATTCGACTTGCTAGCCACTGCGCTCCGTTTTGACGCTCTAGGAACTATAGATTTTTTCCTTGGAAGGAGTGGGCGTCGCGCAGGCTTGCCACGTGATCGAATGAAGACCCTGGCGCCGGAATGACCCAGGCCCGTGATGTTCCGGAGTCCAACGATGATGGCGGTAGCGGCCAGATTGCTCGGCCCGGACGCCGCATCGCTCTATCACTGCTTTCAGGAAGTAGTAACACTCTCGCACTAGCGCTGCTCGGGGCAATTGCCATACGTCTCATCACGAGCCGAGTGGGGCCAACGAACTATGGACTGTTCGTCGTCGCTCTTACTTTCGTCGGATCGGTCATGCTCTTAACCGATCTCGGCATTACCGCAATCACGGGACGCGACATTGCCCGATCTCCTGACGACGCGGCGGACATTCTCGGTCACAACCTGGGACTTCGACTCGCCCTCAGTGTGCTGCTGATTCCCATCCTGATTATCCTTGGACTCGCGCTATACAAGGCTCCGAGTCTTCGATGGTCGATAGTCCTCATCACCTTCTCGCTGCCGTCGAGTGCGCTGCTGACGATCTCATTGAGCTACTACGTGGCGTCAATCAGAAACTACGTCGACGCCGGAATTTCCCTTCTTCAACAGGTGCTTTACGTTGGCGGTGTTGTCATTTCGCTGACGAATGGTTTCGGGATCATCGGCTGCTCGGCGAGCTACCTCTTTTCCTCGCTGGTGTCGAGCGTTGCAGCATTCCTCTACGTAAGAAGGGAGGTGCCATTTAAGCCGCTCTTCAATGTCCGACGCTGGCGACAGATAGTGACACTATCGGCGAGCTTGGGAATTATCCAGATAATCAATTTGCTCTACTTGAAGGCTGACACCCTTCTTCTAAGCAAGATGGCAACGCCTCGAGCAGTCGGTCTCTACGGAGTCGCTTACAATTTTACGAACTTCATCGTGGTGGCGCCTTCGTTGATTGCGACGAGCGTCATGCCCCTACTTGCGACGTCGGCGGGCGACCGGTTCGCCAATTTGGTTCGACGTATGGAGCACGGATTGGCGGTAGTTGGTGCCATTGCGGTCATGAGCGCGATGCTCTTCGCCCCTCAGGCCATAGAGATTTTGTCGGGTCATCACTTTCTTGGTGCGGCGACCGCGTTGAGGCTCCTTGCTCTTTCGTGCTTCTTCTCCTATTTGTGCACGGGACTGGGCTTCGCGGCAGTCGCTTGCAACCGTCATCACCGGATGATCGTCGTGAGTGCCATCGGCCTCATTTTGAACGTCGGACTAAATTTGTTATTTATTCCTAGATATGGAATCAATGGTGCTGCGACGGCGACCCTTATCTCAGAACTCTTCACCCTCCTTGGCGTGCGGGCTTACTTTGCTCGTGACGTAAGATCAAAACTGGAGTTGACGAAACTGTCCTTGCGCCCCGTCGTCATCGGTGTCGCCGTGACGTTATTTGCGCGTTTCGTTTTGCTGCGAAGTTGGCACGCTTCAGTCGCGACCGTTGCGTGGCTTCCGGTGATCCTCATTCTCTTTGTAGCGCTGCTGGCGTTGACGGGAGGCCTTCCCGAGGAGATCGCCTTCGCTCGACAGAGGATCGGAACGATGAGGAGATCTCGAGCGAACAACGGTTAGTTCTCGTAGTTGCAGCTTCGACCAACGCATCTCATCGAAATTGTCTGAGTCAGACACAAAACGCCTCGCACATCCCTGACGTGCGGTGCCTTCTCGGGCACGTCAAAGGTTGATGTTTTTACGAGAAAGTCGTTGAGCAATCTTCTTGCGTTCTACGTCCGTCGGCGGCAGGAACTTTACATCGAGGTGTGTCGAGCCAGGAGTCACTTCTGCGACCCGGGCGAGTGCCTCACTGAACACCGCGATGACGTCGTCACGTTCACGCTCGGGGCTGTATCTGCTCGACACGAGAGAAATGGCTTTCTTTGACATTTCAATTTGCCCTGGGTCTTCGTCCTCAAAACGTCTCATCTCTAACTCCAGCGCGGCGACGAGCCAAGCGACTTCGCCATCTCCGATGGGCACCGTCGCGTCCGGTTCCATGTACTCCTTGCCACCGCTGCCACGAAAGCCGACGACAACACACCCCGAGGCCATCGCCTCGAGTGACGGGAGTGCAATTCCTTCGCGCTCATTTAGGGCAATGAAGACTGCGGCGCCACCCAGATACCCCGCAACCTCAGCTTCAGTTGCGCCATCGATTGGGAGCAACTCCCAACCATCTAGCGAGCCTCGCGACTCAAGGATGTGCAAAATTTGGTTTAGCTCCTTAAGTCGTTTGCGAGGCATGTACGCGATGGTCTTGGACTTACCTTTTGGTGAGGGGTGGAAGAGATCAGAGTCAATCGACAACCTGATTCCGTCCACTCGCACGTCCGGGAAGCAAAGCCTCAAGTATTCGATACTGTCTTCTGAAATCCCGACAATGCCAATCGTGTCCGAACTCAGTACGGGTGCCTTCGTTCCCCTCGTGTACGGCACGTCGGAATAAGTCTCGTACGCGTTTTGATTGAACACGACGTTCGGCACTCCAGGGGCGAGGTAAGGCAAGAGCTCGCGGTACCACTCGGGAAGAACGAGCAGGTCGCCTTTCCCAAAGCGAATGTCTTTTCCGCCAACAACAATGGTTTCGTTGGCGAACCAAGTGCAACGAAAATTCTTTGACCTATGGACCACTGCCGAATTGATCCCGGCCGCGTTCAAGATATCGACGAAACGATAGATCACCCGTATACCTCCGGCGGCCACGTTGTAGTCCGGGCAAACGAAATAGCACGTTGGTAAGGTGATTGCCCGACGATACCATGGGCGGCTTGCCGGACTTAAAAGCTCCTGATGTCGTCTTGACGAATGTCAATGGCGTTACCGATGTCGTTCGGCGACCCATTGCCCGCAAGCCAAGCCAATGTTGCACGGAGCGGCCAGGACGGTGCGGGTGCCCTGTGTGACGTTTCGTAGTANNAGTTGGAGGGCGGGACTCGCAAGGGGCACCACGGGCATATTGGCAGTTGTGCTCATGATCGCGATGCTGAACTCGCCGAAAGCGTCGGCGACATCGCCGATCGAGCAAGGATCTCCGACCTCAGGAACGACGCTCGCGTCACAAAGCGCGAGCTACGTCGCTACGTTGACCGCAGTTTCCGGCACATACTCGAGTCCACTTAATTTCACAACCTCGACGCAGGGCTTCACGATTGTCAATGGTGATGAACTTGAGAGCACGGGGCCTCTGTCTGTAGCAGATTCGCCCTACCAAATTACGGGC
>PKZI01000201.1 GCA_003133005.1 Acidimicrobiaceae bacterium
GATCGACGTGACCGCGAAGAATGCCACCGGCAGTCCCGCCTTGTTGCCAAACAGCGCGGGAATCGTGATCACCAGAGAGAGCACCACGACGAAGAGCACGGCCCACGTTGGCGTGCGGTGCTTGTTCAACCGGCGCCATAACGTGTGTCCCGGCACGGCGCCGTCGCGAGAGAACGCGAACACCATGCGCGANNGCCGCGAACGTGATCGCGAGCAGCAGTGCCCAACCTCCCACCGCAGAGTACGCAATCGCCGTCCACAACCCGCGCGGAGCGGCGCGCTCGGCGTCGAGGGTTTCTTCCGACAAGTGCGCTGAGGCGTCATAACCGGTGAACGTGTACATAGTCAACAAGAAGCCCAGCGGTAGGACGAAGAACCAATAGAAGTGACCCGAGAACCCGCTGTTGTTGATCCGATGCGAGAACACCCAGGAGAAGCTCTGGTGCGACGATGGCCCGAAGATCATCACACCCACGATCACGACGACTCCAGCGAGCATCCACCACGCCGAAATCCGGTTGAGGAGCGCCACCAAGTGTGAAGAGAAGACGTTGATCAGACTGTGCACGGCGAGGATGATGAAGAACAAGATGAACGTGTGGTGCAGGATGGTCGAGGGATCCGTCGTCGTGAAGTTAAGGATGAAGTGGAGCCCGTAAATGGCCAGCACCGAATTCAAGAACGAGGCGCAACCGTAGTCGACGGCGGCCACGATGGAGATGAGGCCGAGCAGGTTGAACCAACCCGTGAACCACGCCCAGCGCACACCACCAAGGCTGTACGCCCAGTAATAGATGCCGCCCGCCGTCGGATACTTCGACGCGAGTTCGGCCATTGAAAGCCCGACGAGCAAGACCAGGAGACTGATCACCGGCCAACCGATCGAGATCGCTATTGGTCCTCCGTCGTTCCACGCCTGCCCAAACGTCGTGAAGCAGCCACTGAGAACGCAAATGATCGTGAGTGAAATCGCGAAATTAGAGAATCCACTCCAGCCGCGATTGAGCTCTTGTTTGTAGCCGAGGGCCGCAAGCTTTCCCTCGTCCGACGACATCTTCCCAGAGCTTTCGCTCATCGACCCTCCCCAAGTTGTGGTCCCGCGGGACGTGTAACTATGAGCGATTGTCGCCCAAGTTGGGCCAGAATATACACGAATCGTTTATCGGCATTTGAGAATTAACAAAAAATTTTTCTTCGCGATTTCTCGATTGCGCCGCACTCTTGGATAACGGTAAACAGTGCGCCGAAGTGTGTGGCCGTTCAAGTGCGCGGCCAATCACTTTGACCGGATGAAGTACTCTTCGACGCACCGTAATCTTCAACTACGTCGTCGCGGCCCGATGCACTCATCCGCCACGGCGATCTTGGAAAAGACCTCGACCCTTCGTACTCAAATGCTCCGGGGCCAAACGTGCGCGAGGGTTGAAGACGACTCGCGATTAAACCTATGGCCTCGTACGCGGAGCGAGCTCGCAGAGGTAGCCAGCCCTTTTTTGGATGTTTGACGAGGGTGGATAGACTGCTGTCGATTGGGCGAAAGCCGTACATGCCCTCGTAGCTCAGCGGATAGAGCATTGGCCTCCGAAGCCATGTGCCCGGGTTCGAGTCCCGGCGGGGGCACTTAGTTTTCAACGAAGATTCTGATATTGGCGAAGATTGCGGACGGTACAACCTGCCTGAAGTTACCAGTCTTTAATGACCGTGAGCGCTGGCTTACGGGCGATACACGGGCCGCAATAACACACCTCGCCTTATAGAACGTCACCGTACTGATGGACGACGTCTAAGCACTCTTGATAGTTCGGTAGCGTGGAGCCGGGCCAAAGATACTGCGGAAGAACGACTTTGTACTCTCTTGCCTGAAGCAGGGTTGCGTCACGATTGAAAGCCTTAGAAGTCGAGAATCCCCCGACTGGGTAGGAAGTCGAAGCCATCCCAAGGGCTTTCGTGTGCTGGCACACTTCTCGCGCAGTAACCATTGTTCCTATTCCCGCAAGTTCTGCTCGAACCTCTTCTGACCGCAGAAGTTGGTGAACGTCGTAGTAGTGACGAACGACACTGCGAACCCGGTCATCCCGGCCCGGCCCAGAGCGCCCGTGCGCCTCGTGCAGGATTACGAGCTTCTCCACGAGAGTGCGAGCCGGTGACAGGACTGCAACTTCGAATGAAGCTGCCTCTTCAATGGTTTCGCCAAGAAGGATCGCCGCTGTTTCAGCCACTGGCGATGTAATTGTGCGAACATCCCTGGGAACTGCCCCGCCACGATTCCCGAGCTCGAGCTTTACGCCACGATCGCCGTCGGGAGCGTTGGGGAATGAAAAGTAACAGGCACGGTAATCCCCTTTATGAACGGTTTCCACCTCTAATGCCGCCTCCAGGCCGGTTGCTTCTTCCGCTGCTCGCACGAGAGACTTCATCGCAGTTTCTATGGCATGATCGCTGCCCGCAGCTACGACAAGAAGATCGACGTCTTCGGAGAAACGATCGATCAGTCCGAAAACTTTCGAGAGGCTGGTGCCACCCTTGAAGGCCAGCTCTACACCAATCTCGTCGGCCTTCTGAGCGCACGCGCGCAGTACCTCAGTAAGCCAAAAGTCTTTACGAAGATGGCGAACCGGTCTTGAGGTGATCTCCGACGCACGTACTGCCGCGGCTTCGATCAAAAGAGGGTCGTCGCGAAGCCTCACGAATATTCCATCACCTTGCTCACCTCGGCCCAGCGCTCTCGAAGCCCTACGTGGCGTTCGCGCTCAACATCCTTCGCAATTGCTTCGAGGCGAATACGCGAAGATTCGTTCAGAAGCGAGATTGTTTTGAGCAAGTCAGCCCATGTACCCTCAACAGCCGACGGCCAATCGCGCAGCACCTCAATCACCGCTACTTCGTCCTCCGAAAGGTTCAGTTCGCGACGGGACCACGATCGTTCGCTGAACTGCACCCCGGGAACGTCGGACGGCGTCTTGCCAGGTACCGCGATCACGGGATAACCCGGAACTTGCGACGTCAGGCCAAGACGGTGCACCGCGGCAACGCCGGCAGGGCCTGACCCCTTGCCCCCAACCTTGATCGCCACCGCCTCCGGTGCCGGAGGCACCATGCCAAGGCGAGTCACTGGACCCTTCCAGTAAAGACCCTTTCGAACCCGCAGTAACTTTCCGTCGCGCGCGAGTCGCGAGAAGGCGGCATCGACAGCCCCCGACGGTCCGCCGAAGACCGACGCACTAACGAACGAGCGGAGTGGCATTCGAGACACCCGGCTCTTCACTTTGGCTGCAATTGAAGACTCCATGTCAGATAAGTCTACCTATTTCCTGACAAAATGCAAACAAAAAACTTCGTGAAGCCTGAAGAGAAGCCTGAAAACCGAGCGATTTCATCGCAAGATCATCTCATCCAAGTCATCGTCGAGAGCAACGCGTAACGAATGCCTCGAAAGGAGCTCCAAGGACCGCGACCGCCGCCTCATCAGCGTTGAAAAAGTGGACAACTCGCCAGATCGGTCCGAAATTGATACCACTCTGATACCATATCGGTATGGCGTTTACCGTTCGCACCGACGAGGCATTCGAAGACGCGCTTGATACCCTCTGCAGAACCGAAGGCCTGTCGCGCCAAGAAGTCGTACGCCGTGCGGTCCTCGAGCGCTTTGAGCGGACCCGTCACAACGACCGCGTGGCGGACTCCACTGCTCGAATGGCCAGTCGATGGGGTGACGTCTTGGAGCGACTTGCATCAACGTGAACAACGTCGAGTATCTCGATATCGACGACGTGATGGAGATCATTCGTTTCCTTAATGTCGGTCCGGTTCGTGACGTCGGTCTACTTGATTCTGCGATCAACCGGCCCCTGTCGAGCGCCTTCGGCGAAGACGCGTACGCGACCCTTGACCTAAAAGCTGCAGCCCTACTTCACTCGCTCACGAAGAACCACGCGCTCATTGACGGCAACAAACGAATCGCGTGGCTTTGCACCGTCGTCTTTTGTGATTTGGACGATGCCGAGTCAGATCTCAGCGACGACGATGCATTTCAACTCGTCTGGGATGTTGCAAGCACGCATATGGATGTTGCGACTATTGCCGAGCGATTGAATGTTAAAACGCGCCACTAATCCATGTTCAAAACTACGGGCAGTGACGCACTCAGGTCACGGTGCGGCATCGAGCTCTCGTCGATTCCCGATTGTGAGCAGTGGCACAAAAGCCAACTCCCCTGCCTCTCTATCGAGAGACAGGGGAGTTGGCTCCTTAGGCTTTGATTACGAGACAACCACGTAGTTGACCTTGCAGGACTTCCCGTTTGCGAGGACAATCGTGAACGTGCGGACTCCCTTAAGTTGGAGAGCCGACAACGCCACCTTCACGGTGAGGTTTGTTCCGGTGTCGTGGGACACAACGGCCTTGATGCCAGCGGCGTTGCTCTTGATGGTGGGCTGTCCGTAGAAGCCAGAACCAAGGATCTTCACCGTGGTGGACTTCGCCACGGCAATCCTGCCAACCACCTTGAACGCGTGTGGGTCCACCGCGAGAACGGCAGAAGGCGCCGCTACCGTGATGGTCACCGTCGTGGGCGCCGATGAAGCCGCGGCGTACGTGCCGTCACTGGCCTTTGAGACAGTGACGGTGCATGTGCCCGCTGCCGTCGCGCTAAGCGTGGCGCCTGTGACTACGCATCCCGCGGTACCCGCAGTGGTGACTGCATAGGTCACTGCGCCCGTCCCCGAACCTCCAGATGAGGTGAGGTCGAGCGGTGTGCCAAGAACGCCACCGGTGCTCGTAAGCGAGAGGGCTAATTGTGGGGCGAGTGTGCTGCTCGCACTACTGGCACCACCACCACCGCCGCCGCCACCGCAGCCAGGTGAGGCAACAGTCTCAGGCACTGCGGTGATCGTGAATTGGCCACTGGACGTGTTGCTCGCACTGTCAATGACAGTCACGGTGAACGTTTGTGTCGTCGCTGTCGCCGTGGTGTTTGCGGCACCGAGCTGGGAGATCAAGCCTGACGTGGTGTCGAGGCTCAAGCCAGCGGGAAGCGAACCAGCGGTAAGTGAGTACGCGTACGTCCCACTACCACCCGATGCTTCTGCTCCACTGAATGAGTAGGAACCCGCGCCATCGTTCAACGTAGGAGGTGTACCTGTTCCAATGGCGAGCGATGAACCAACGATGAACGCGTACGTGTTCTCGATGATCGCACCGTCCGCGTCAGTGACAAAGACGTCCACTTGCATGTCGGTGGCGTTGCTCGCGACCGTGCCCGAGAATTCGCCTGTGCTGGTGTTAAACGCCAGACCGTCAGGTGTGGTGTCACCGTCGTTGTAGGTGTAGGGCGTCACGCCGCCGGTTGCGGCGTCGCCGTTCCAACTAAAGCCCGTCTCGTTTGGATAGATCGTGGGCGGGTTCGCCGTTGACTGGAAGGCGAGCGGTGCACCGACAATGAAGTCGTAGGTGTTCTCGATCACGTTGCCTGCACTGTCGCTCGCGAACACATCTACCTGGGTGTCTACAGCATTCATGCTCGGTGAGCCCGAGAACTCACCCGTCGAAGGATTAAACGTCAGACCGTCAAAGGTTGAGGGCTGGGCAGAGTACGTGTAGTAGGGGAACGTCGCGTACGGTGAGCCACCGGTCGCGGTGTCGCCGTCCCAGGTGTAACTTGCCTGACCCGGGTCAATCGTGGGCGGGTTCGCCGTCGAAACGAAGGCGAGATCCGAACCAACGATGAACGTGTAGGTGTTCTCAATGATCACACCGTTCGCGTCCGTGACAAAGACGTCCACTTGGGTGTCGGCGGCGTTGCTCGCGACCGTGCCCGAGAATTCGCCTGTGCTGGTGTTAAACGCCAGACCGTCAGGTGTGGTGTCACCGTCGTTGTAGGTGTAGGGCGTCGTGCCACCAGTTGCGGCGTCGCCGTCCCAACTGAAGCCCGTCTCATTTGGGTAGATGGTGGGAGGGTTCGTAGTCGAAACGAAGCTCAGGGGTGCGGCGACCGTAAAGTCATATGCCTGACTCTCGGTGTTAGCGAGCGCGTCGGTTGCAGTTATGACCACTGACGCTGCGGTAACGTCAGCTGCGGGTGTACCCGACACTGTTACACTGCTGGGATCGAGCGTCAAGCCGTCAGGCAGCGTACCCGTGTAACTGTAAGTAATTGGTGACGTGCCGCCGGTGACCGCGTCACCGTTCCAGGAGTAGAGAGTCTGTCCTGGATCGATTGCGGGCGGAGCGGTCGTCGACATTGCGCTCATGGCGTTGTCGACGGTGAAAGTGAAGTAACCCGATACGGAGTCATTCGCACTGTCGGTCGCCGAAATAATGGCAGTGACCGTCGTTCCCGAAAGGTCTGTCGTGTCAGTTCCCGTGATCGAACCGTCAGCGTTCAGCGTGAGACCACTGGGCAAGGTGTTGTAATACGGATACGTATACGAATACGTGTATCCACCGGACCCGCCGGTCGCTTGGAC
>PKZI01000015.1 GCA_003133005.1 Acidimicrobiaceae bacterium
CCGGCAAGTCGCTCTGCGCGGTGACCCACTGTGTCTCGGTGTAGGCGTCGAGGTTGGCCTTACCGCCCACTCTCGATCCATTACCCGAGACGCCGGTGCCACCGAACGGTATGACGGCTTCGTCCGCGACGGTCTGGTCGTTGATGTGGATGGCGCCGGTTTGAATCGTGCTTGCCAATTCGAGAGCGCGAAGTCCGTCGCGCGACAAGATCCCGAGCGAGAGTCCGTAGGGGGTTGCGCTCGCCAGGGCGACCGCTTCGTCCAGTGATTCGAACGCCATCACGGGTGCGACGGGACCGAAGACCTCCTCGTTGTAGGCAACCGAGGTGGTCGTCACGTTGCTCAACACCGTGGGGCGATAGAACAGGTTCTCGTAGGTCCCGCCCGCGAGCAGCGTGGCGCCGCCGTCCATGGTGGCGGTGACCATGGAGTGGACCCGGTCACGTTGCACCTCATCGATGAGCGGACCGAGGGCGACTTGTCCGGTCGTCGGATCACCCACCGGCAAATGGTCGGCGTGTTCGGCGAGCAGCGCCGCGTAGTCCTTCGCGATTTTGGCGTCAACGATGTGTCGACCCGTGGTCATGCATATTTGACCCTGGTGCATGAATGATCCGAAGGCACCCACGGATACGGCCTTTTCCAAGTCGACGTCATCCATCACGATCAATGCCGAGTTGCCACCGAGTTCGAGGTGGACTCGCTTTAGGTGCTCAGCCCCAAGCGCGCCCACCTTGCGGCCCGCGTTGGTCGAACCAGTGAAGGCGATGACGCGAATGAGTGGATCAATCACCAGGGCTTCACCCACGTCGGCCGCGCCGGGCAACATGGAGAAGACACCCTCGGGTACACCCGCTTCTTCGAGTACGCGCGCGAGGACAACCCCACCACACACCGCGGTGCGAGGGTCCGGCTTCAAGACGACGGCGTTACCAAGTGCGAGTGCGGGCGCGACGGACCGTATGGCAAGGATCAAGGGAAAGTTGAAGGGCGCGATCACGCCCACGACGCCGGCGGGTACGCGCCGTGAGAAACTGAGTCGTGGCATTTCGCTTCGCAGAACTTCGCCCGTCGGGTGCGACGCGAGGCTCGCCGCCTCAAAGCACTCTTCGGAGGCGAGATGAATCTCGAGATCGGCCTTGGGTCCAATGCTGCCCGACTCCCTGATCAGCCATTGTGAAAGCTCCGGGGCGTGCTCGACGAAGAGATTTCCTGCTTTGCGCAGAATGGCCGCACGGTGGGTGAAGGCCAGCGCCGCCCACTCTCGCTGAGCATCTGATGCGTTGCGCGACGCTTCAGCGACGTCGGCCACACTGGCCCTGCCCGAGTGACCGAGAACCTGACCCGTCGCGGGCTCGACTATGGGTGCCTCACCCGCGCCGCCGGGTTGCCAACCCTTTTGGAATATGTTGCCCTGCCAGTTAGCGCCATCGAGAAATGACATATGTACCCCCCAGTTAAAAGAAAGTATGCCTTCCAGAAAGTGCGGACGCAACTCGCGACACCTTCCATTTCGTCGCGACACCTCAAAAAGTGTGCCCGTCCTTCACGCTGTTGGGGAATCGACGTGCCCCCTTTAGAGTTTCGGCTCCGACGAGTACGTTGGCCGCTTCAAAAAATCTTAAACAAGAGTTGTCGTAATGGACGAAATAGTGTGTTAAACACACCTCTAACAATATTGAGGGGGGTCAATATGAGTGAAGGGAAAATCGACGCGGGCGCTGACGCCTGGCGTTCGTTGAGGGAATACGAATTTGGGCGCCGCCTGGGTCTTCAGGCCTTGGGTGTCATGGTGGCCTCGGGAGCAATGGCGACGTTGGGTGATGTGTCCGCCGCGCACGCTGCTTCGAAATCGAGCACCATAAAAATTGGCTACGTCTCGCCACGAACCGGTCCGTTAGCGGACTTCGCTGGTCCTGACTCGTTTGTTTTGGCGAAGATCAAGGCGTCGAGTTATTTCGCCAAGGGCATCAAAATTGGTGGCACGACCTATCACATTGAGATCACGGAAAAAGATACGCAGTCCCAGCCCAACGTGGCCGTACAGGTCACCCAGGAGTTGATCAACTCTGGCGTTGATTTGGTGCTGACGAGTTCGGCGCCCGAAACGACGATTCCGGTTGCAACGACCTGTGAACAATACAAAGTACCGTGCGTCTCGACCGTTGTGCCGTGGGAAGCGTACTGGGGAGGGTTCACGGGTGCGACGATCTCGCCCGAAGGCGCAGCGACCGGGACGGGACCGACGTACAACGCCATGTTCTTCTTCGGCATCCCGCAGTTCGTTGGTTGTTTTGTGCCAATGTGGCAGCGAATCCAAAAGCAGGTCAACTGCAACAGCAACGTCGCCGAGATGTATCCCAACGACTCGGACGGCAACGCGTTTCGCGCGGCGTTCGCTCCGACGGTGGGGGCCATTTACCCCTCGGGGGGCTACAACTTCGTTGACGGTGGCGCCTACACCGACGGCACGACTGATTACAGCGCGATGATCCAAACCTTCAAGACCGGAGGAAAAAACGGTGCGGCGTGTGACTTGTTCGTCAACGTCCCGCTGCCGCCCGACTTCCAGTCGTTCTGGACCCAAGCGTCCCAACAGGATTACAACCCGAAGTTGGCGACGGTTGCCAAGGTGATGCTGTTCCCAACTGACGCGTACGCGCTGGGGGACTTGTCGAACAACATCGCCACCGACGCCTGGTTCACGCCGTATTCGCCGTATAAGTCCTCGCTCACCGGCCAGTCGGCGTACGACTTCGCGGCGCAGTACCAGAGCGATGGTCACGGACAATGGGTTCAGTCAATGGGCTCGACGTACTCGCTGTTCGAAGTGGCGATTCAGGCGTTCAAGTCTGTCAAGAATCCACACGATCGACTCGAAGTCGCCTCGGCGCTGCACGTGGTCAATTACGACGGCATGTGCGGTCCGATCAATATGAACCTCAAGAGCAGTAATCCTTTCCTCGCGAGTCCCGCGAAAGGAATCGGAATGGTGATGCCCGTGGGTGTGCAGTGGAAGCCTGGTTCGACCGACTTGGTGGGCCACCGCAAGTACGCCTGGTCGCAGTGGGTAGTGGACCACTCGCTTAACCCAACAATTCCTTTGAACGGCACGTTGGAACCAACGAACGTCTGATTTTCGCCGCCATGCCCCTGCTTCAACTGGAAGGTGTCTCAAAAAAATTTGGTCAAGTCGTTGTCGCAGACCAGGTTTCCTTCCAGTTGGACCGGGGCGACGCGGTGGGAATCATTGGCCCCAACGGCGCGGGTAAAACCACGCTGTTTGCGATGATCTCGGGTGACGTTCGTC
>PKZI01000178.1 GCA_003133005.1 Acidimicrobiaceae bacterium
TAATCGATTGCTGTTTCCAGGACCTAGCATCGTGCACGACGCGGCCGTGCATTCGTACGGCGACCTTTCGGTTTTGGCGACGCGTCCCTTCCTCTATGGGCTCGAACACGGCTAAGAAGTCGAAGTTTCCATTGGACGCGGTGTCTCCTTGTTTCTCGCGATCGACGCCGTTGGCGAGCTCGACGAGGCAGGGTATCGGATTGTCTACTGCCGACTGAATGGTCAGTACCGAGCGCTCAGCATCCGAGACCGATCCGCGACCGACCGCACGGCGCATCGTGAGAAGGCCATCGCGAATGATCCCGCGCAAGTGGCGGCCCCGTTCGCAGGAATGGTCGTGTTGCACGTCGCGACGGGCGACGCAATAGATGCCGGACAAACCGTGGCGACGATCGAAGCAATGAAAATGGAGGCCGCAATCACTGCGGGAATAGCAGGCGTCGTGGCTCGAGTCGCGATCGAGCCCGTTGCCAATGTCGAGGGCGGCGATCTAATACTGAGTATCGAAAAAGCGGATGTGTAAGTGTCTTTACGTTAGGAAACGGTCGGACGCGACTGCGTCCACGCGCCAGCAATCGCCACCACAAACCCCTGCGCAAATACATTGAGTACTTCTTTTGAACCATCGATCAGGAAATCTTTAAGGCCGAGCGAGATTTCTCGCACAAGGTCCGTCGTCATTGCATAGGGCGACTCCATTTTTCCTCATGCTTCGCGACGAGTTGTTGAACTCTTTGGTGTGAAATATGAAAACGATCAATATCTTCGAAGCCAGATTTTTGCCGCCTTTCAGTGGAGGCGCCTTCGACCTGAATTTGAAATGATTCGCCGTCTCGAGCCCTTACTTTTACTGGGTCGCCAGATCAACGCGTGATCCAAGCAGTAGTTCACGGACTGGATTGACGCCCACTCCTTCGACGACGACGCGTCCCAAAAGTGCGGGATCGAATTCGGCTCTCCCACTCAATCTCTCGTCAATCGGACCCGCAGGCTGAAACCCCACCGCGAACCCCGGTGTGCCGTAAGTGAGAGGAGTCGTGCGCGGAACTGATCCGTTGCCCACGGGCACGTCGCCGTAGAACAACTCAACGTCGCCGCCCGTTCCGGTGCGCGTAAAGACCACCTTCACAATCACCGGCTGCTGCGGTAACTCCACCTCGGCCACGACCGTCGATATCTCCGTGGCGACATAGTTATACGTGAAGTGCAAGCGACCCTCGTCGATGAACACCACGTAGCCGCCGGCGTGGCTACCGTGGGCCACGATCACGCTGTTGGATAGCGTGCTCGTCGACGCATTTATCTCGGCCGAAATCGCAAATGAACGGTTCTTGAGGTTCGGCGCGATTGCTTCGGGCACCGGACCCACGTGACCCAGAAACTCCTGACGGTCACGTTGGTAACGCGGGTCGCCGAAGAATCCTGGTTGGTTGTTGAGCGGCAGCACCTGGAACTTCTCGGCTTCACTCCACCAGAGCGCTTTGAGCTCGTCGAGCTTCTCCAGATTCGTCGCGGCCAGGTCGTGAACTTCGGAGAAGTCCTCGGCGACGTGATACAGCTCCCAGACGTCCTCGTCAAAGGGCTTCGTCGTGTCAGAGCCGTCGTAGGCAACGAACCGAGGCGTGTGAAACACCACTGCCTTCCAACCCTCGTGATAGAGCGCGCGTGAACCGAGCATCTCGTAGTACTGGGTGAAGTGAGTCTCGCCCGCTTCTCCGTCCGCGAACGTGCCGGCAAAACTCGTCCCCTCAATGGGTGACTGTGCGACGCCGTTCATCGTGGCGGGTGGATCGATTCCGATGACGTCAAGGAGCGTGGGCAGAACGTCGATCGCGTGCACGTACTGGTGCCGCGTTTCTCCCGGGGTTCCGAGGCGCGCGGGCCAGTGGACGATGAGCGGGTCCGCGACACCTCCTTCGTGCGTGTCACGTTTGAAGCGCTTGAGCGGCGTGTTACCCGCCCACGCCCAGCCCCACGGGTAGTGGTTGTTCGCGCGCGCGGTCCCGAGATCATCGATGCGGCGTAGGTTCTCCTCGAGACTCTCGGGAATGAAGTTGAAGAAATACTGCTCGTTGAACGATCCCTTGACGCCACCTTCGGCAGACGCGCCGTTGTCGCTCATCACCAGAACAATGGTGTTGTCAGTCTCGCCGAGCTGGTCGATGAAATCGAGCACCCGTGCGACCTGAGCGTCGGTGTGGGTGAGAAAGCCCGCGAACACTTCCATGAGGCGCGCGGCGAGACGCTGTTCGTCTGCACTCAAGGTTGACCACTCGGGAACCCACGAGGGCCGCTCGGAGAGTTCGGTACCGGGGGGCAGCAGACATGACGCCAGCTGTCGCTCGAACACCTTGTCGCGCCACTGGTCCCAGCCCTGGTCGAAGGCGCCGCGGTAGCGCTCGATGAACGAAGCGGGCGCCTGGTGAGGCGCGTGACACGCGCCGGGCGCNNTGTTCGATCGGGTGATTGTCGCGCACGAGTTCGGGGTGGTACTGGTCGGTCTCACCGCCTAAGAATCCGTAAAAGCGATCGAATCCTCGTCCGAGTGGCCACTTGTCGCGAGGGCTACCCGCGGACATCTCGGTCGCCGGCGCGAGATGCCACTTACCCACCGCGAACGTGGCGTAACCGTTCTCGCGCAGAATCTCCGAGAGGAATCCATTCTCCTTCGGGATCGTCGCGTTGTAACCGGGAAACCCGGACGCGAATTCAACAACGCGCGCCATGCCGTTGGAGTGATGATTACGCCCCGTGAATAGACACGCGCGCGTTGGCGAACAAAGAGCAGTCGTGTGGTAATTCGCGTAACGGAGTCCTCGCGACGCCAACGCGTCGAACGTCGGAGTCGCGATGTCTGAGCCGTAGGCGCCGAACTGTGCGTACCCAACGTCGTCTAAGAGCACGACCACCACATTGGGTGCGCCCTCGGGTGCGCTCGGCAGCGGTGGCCACCAACTCTCGGAGTCCGCGAACGTTCGTCCAATTTTCCCCTGAAATTTCTCCGTCATAGACAAATAATCTACGGTGTGGACGCTTTTTATGATGAATACACTCGGTATACGTGACTTTTCGCCTTGGCCCTGGTTACTGCCCTTGCGCGCGAACGCTTGTCCGTCAAACTTGCTTTATACCCCAGGCGCAGCGTGTGGGAGGGCGGTAAGTTCTCGCTATGACCGGGTCAACGAGAATTAGTCTGCCCGAGGCGGCTGCGCGCCTCGGCGTGCACTACATGACCGCCTATCGCTACGTTCGAACCGGTCAACTTCCGGCAATCCGTGAAGGCGCCAAATGGACCGTCGATGCTGCGGACTTGGACCTCGCCAAGGCGGCCCATCCCGCGTCGACGCAAAAGCCTCGTCAGACCGCCCAGCGCACGTCGCGACTCTTTGATCGCTTGTCCGCCGGTGACGGCCCGGGCGCCTGGTCCATCGTCGAAGGGGCCATGGCCTCTGGCTCAGACCCGACGTCCATCTACCTCGAAGTGCTTTCGCCAGCGATGCGCGCAATTGGTGACGGCTGGCGAAGCGACGTCATCTCTGTCGCACAAGAACACCGTGCGAGCGTGGT
>PKZI01000246.1:0-8950 GCA_003133005.1 Acidimicrobiaceae bacterium
GAAATCCAATCAGCCTCGACTGGTCTATCGCGACCTCGACCTCGCGGTTCGCGTGTTGCGCGAGGAGTTGAACGACGACTACCGCGGGGTCATCATTGACGACCGAGAACTCTTCGAAAAGGTCCGCGAGTATGTGCTGGCAGTCAACCCGGAGTTGGCGGACCGAATTGAGTACTATGACCGCGCCAGCGAAGAA
Source organism: Acidimicrobiaceae bacterium (assembly GCA_003133005.1). Classification (GTDB taxonomy): domain Bacteria; phylum Actinomycetota; class Acidimicrobiia; order Acidimicrobiales; family RAAP-2; genus RAAP-2. The sequence continues at coordinate 197 of PKZI01000246.1, forward strand.
CTGCCACTTTTCGAGCGCTACTTCGTGCACGAGCAGTTGCACCGGGCCCTCGATCGAAAGGTGTTCTTGCCGTCGGGTGGATCACTTATCATCGAGCGCACCGAGGCGTTGACGGTCATTGACGTCAACACGGGCAAAAACGTTGGTACGACGAACCTCGAAGAGACGGTGTTTCGCAACAACCTCGAAGCCGCCGAGGAAGTGGCGCGCCAGTTGCGCCTGCGCGACATTGGGGGCATCATCGTGATCGACTTCATTGACATGGAGGCGAAAACGAACCGCGAGGCCGTGGCGTCCGCGCTTCGCCAAGCCCTTTCGCGCGACAAGACCCGCACGCAGGTCTTTGACATCTCGGAGTTGGGCCTCGTCGAGATGACGCGAAAGCGCGTCAACGAAGGCCTCTTGGAATCGGTGTCCTCGGTGTGCGCGGTCTGTGACGGGCGTGGGTTCGTCGTCTCGATCGACCTGTAGGGGTTTCGGTTTGCTAGTATGGGTACCTTATGTACGCCGTAATCCGTGTAGGAACGTCCCAAGAACGAGTCACTGAGGGCCAGGTGGTCCGCGTGGACCTGCGCTCAGAACAGGTGGGCGATTCAGTCACCTTTGAGCCCGTGCTATTGGTCGACGGCGACAACGTCGTGGCCGGTCCCGCCCTCAAGGGCGCGAAAGTGACCGCCACCATCGTGGGCGGCGAGAAGGGGCCGAAAATTCGTGCCCTCACGTACAAGCCAAAGTCAATCCAACGCAAGCGTTGGGGACACCGTCAGAAGTACTCAACGGTCGAGATCACCAAGATCTCGCCTAAATAGTCGAAGGAGTCGGCATGTCAAAGACCAAAGGTGGCGGTTCAACAAGGAACGGTCGCGACTCGAACGCGCAGCGTCTTGGCGTCAAGACCTTTGACGGCACGGCTGTGAAGTCGGGGAGCATCATCATTCGTCAACGCGGAACCCTGTTTCACCCGGGGAAGAACGTCGGAATTGGCAAGGATGACACTCTTTTTGCGCTCGCTGAAGGAACCGTGAAGTTCGGCTACCGAGGCGGCCGAAAGCTGGTCGACGTTCTCGTCGATTGAGCTTTCCTCCTAAAACAAGAAACCCCCGGGCTCGCCCGGGGGTTTCTTGTTTCTTCGATGAATTACACCGCTTTGACGGCCTTCTTAAAGGTTGATCCAATGGATACCTTCGGCGCTCGTGACGCCTTGACCTGAATGGCTTCGCCCGTCTGAGGGTTACGCGCGGTACGAGCCTTGCGCTCGACGCGCTCGAAGGACAAAAAGCCCGAAAGAACGATTTTCTCCCCACCGGTTACACCCTTTACCACCACTTCCTCAAAGGCCTTAAGGACCTCAGCAACCGTGTTCTTGGCTGCGCCACTCTCGGCAACAATTGCATCTACTAACTCGGCCTTGTTCACCGGTCGACTCCTTACTCTTCGTTGAATCGGACTGGGAGTGTTCCCAGCAACCGGAGCCATCTTTATCCCAAAAGTGTTGAAAAATGGGGATTTCTCGCGACAAATCCGGTCTCGGACGCCACAAGCATCCCTGAAACCCCTGTTCGGGGGCGGATTCGAAAAATCCTAAAAAAGGCCTAAATTTGGCGAAAAGTCTACGATTGGCGCGTGGAAAACCTCGACCGCGCTCATCTGGACGGTCTCGTCGCTCAAGAGCTCCAGGACTACCAAGAACGTCATCCGCGCTCGCGCGAACTGCACGAAAATGCCCGTCATCTCTTCGCTCGCGTGCCTATGACGTGGATGAACAAGTGGCCTGGGGGTTTTCCATTGGGATTTTCGAGCGCGCACGGCGCGCTCGTGACCGATCTCGACGGTCACGAACTCGTCGACTTCGCCCTTGGCGATACCGGGGCGTTCGCTGGTCACTCGCCGCCTGCGCTCGTGCGCGCCGTGCGTGAGCGAATTGAACACGATGGCGGCGTGACGACCATGATGCCCACCGAGGACGCCGAGTGGGTCGCCGCCGAACTGAGTCGGCGTTTCGGACTGGCCAAATGGTCCTTCAGTCTCTCGGCGACCGACGCGAATCGTTGGCTGCTTCGCTTGGTGCGTCTCGCCACTGGTCGCCCGAAGATTCTGGTCTTCTCGTATTCGTATCATGGCTCAGTCGACGAGACCTTCGTGGTGCTCGGCGAGGATGGTCGCGCGCACAGTCGAGCGGGCAATGTCGCACCCGCCGTTGATCCCGCGAGCACGACGCGCGTCGTGGAGTTCAACGATCTCGAAGGCCTCGCGCGTGAACTGCGTCACGGCGACGTCGCGGCGGTGCTTAGCGAGCCGGCGTTGACCAATATCGGCATCGTCCTCGCGCAACCGGGATTCCTCGAGGGCGTGCGCGAGTTGTGTGATGAAACGGGGACGTTGCTGATCTTGGACGAGACGCATACGTTCTCGGCCGGTCCCGGTGGCGCGACGAAACGTTTCGGTCTGCGTCCCGACGCGATCACCATTGGTAAATCCTTGGGGGGCGGTGTCGCGTGCGGCGCCTACGGCTTGAGCGAACAACTCGCCCAACGAGTGCGCGACGCGGCGCGAAGTGGTGCCGACCTCGTCGACGTGGGTGGCGTGGGTGGCACGCTCGCGGGAAACGCGCTCAGTATGGCCGCGATGCGCGCGGTACTCGGTGAAGTGCTCACCGACGACGCCTTCGGTCCAATGGAAGAACTCGCGACGATGTTCGGTGACGATGTCCGCGCGGCGATCGAGAGCCACGAATTGCCGTGGTCGGTGAGCCAACTCGGTGCACGCGTCGAGTACCGATTCGCACATCCCGCGCCCCTGAGTGGGGGCGCCTCCGCTCGAAGTGCCGACGCAGAATTAGAGCACTACTTGCACCTTTATTGCATCAATCGCGGCGTGATGCTGACGCCTTTTCACAACATGGCCCTGATGTGTCCCGCAACCACACTCGACCAGGTGCGCTTACACGGTGAGGTCTTTCGCGAGGCCCTCGATCGGCTCGCGCGTTAGGGGTTGCGTCGGAGCCGCGCTCCTAGGATGGGCTGGTGTCAAACTTCGTCGATTCGGCTCAATTGCACGCCAAAGCGGGCGACGGCGGGGCGGGTTGCGTGAGTTTTCGCCGCGAAGCCCATGTCGCCAAGGGTGGACCCGACGGCGGTGACGGCGGCCGCGGCGGTGACGTGTGGCTCGTCGCGGACACGAACCAAGCGTCGCTGTTGGGCTTTCGCGATCACCCGTTTCGACGTGCGACCGACGGTCAACACGGCACCTCCAAACGTCAACACGGTGCGCGCGGCAAGGACGTGTTCGTCAATGTTCCTCTCGGCACCATGGTCTACGACCAGGACGGTGAAATGCTCGTGGACCTTAAGGGTCCCGGCGATCGCTGGCGCGCCGCCGAGGGCGGACTAGGCGGTCAGGGCAACGCTCGCTTCTTGTCGAACCATCGCCGCGCCCCCGCCTTCGCTGAGCAGGGCGAAGCGGGTGAGGAGCACTGGTTCAATCTCGAACTCAAACTCGAAGCGGACGTCGCGCTCATTGGCTTTCCGAACGTGGGCAAGTCAACACTCATCGCGCGCGTGTCCGCCGCGCGCCCCAAGATCGCGGACTATCCGTTCACGACGCTGGTGCCCAATCTCGGTGTCGTTCGCGTAGGAGAACGCAGCGCGCGCCGCGAGGCAGCGACCGAATTCGTGATGGCGGACATCCCCGGTCTCATCGAGGGGGCGGCCACCGGCAGGGGACTGGGCCACGACTTCTTGCGCCACGTGGAGCGCGCGCGCGTCCTGTGCGTACTGTTGGACCTGTCCGAACTCGCGCCGATGGAACCCGAAGAGCAACTCGAGATCTTGTTGCGCGAGCTCGGCGACTACCAAGCGGACCTGCTCGAACGTCCCCGCGTCGTCGTTGGATCCAAGGGTGACGTGGCCGCGACCGAAGTGCAGGGCGTGCGAACGATTTCCGCGATCACCGGTGAGGGCGTCGACGAACTCATGGCCCAACTCGCCCTGCTCGTCGTCGAGGAGCGCACGCACGAAGCCGATGAACTCGAGCACGAGATTGTCGTGCACAAGCCACTGGCCGACGACATCTCGGTTCATCAAGCGTCACCAAATTCGTGGGTCATCGAGGGACGGCCGGCGCTTCGCGCGGTGCGTTTCCAGGACCTCACCGATGACGAGGCACTGGCCGAAATCGTGCGACGACTTCGTGCGCTCGGCGTCGATCGAATGCTGACGCGCGCGGGCGTGCGCGACGGCGATACCGTGAACATTGGCCCGCTCTCTTTTGAATGGTGGCGCGACGAGGACGGGGCGGGCCTTGACCGAGGTGACCACCATCGCGCGACGCGCCGCGAACGCCTCGCACGACATGGCCGACTCGATCTGGGCGACGACGATGACTAAGAGTGTCGTGGTAAAACTCGGCACGTCTTCAGTGACCGACGCGACCGGCGGCGTGGACTATGACGTTCTCGTCACGATCGCCGAGGACGTGGTGCAGCTTCGTCAACAGGGCTGGACCGTGGTCGTGGTCACCTCGGGTGCCATCACCGCTGGCTGGACCGAAGTGGGCGGAGGAAAGGACCGGCCGAGCGACGCGGCGACGCTGCAGGCGGTTTCGGCCGTTGGTCAGCCGCTCTTGATGCACGCGTGGCGCAACGCCTTCGGCGAGTTAAGCACGGCCGTTGGTCAAGTGCTGCTGGCACCCCTCGATTTCAGTCATCGCGGCCAGTACCTGCACGCGAGAGGAACCCTCGAGTCGCTCCAAGGTCTCGGCGTCGTACCCATTGTCAATGAGAACGACGCGGTCGCGGATGAAGAGATCCGTTTTGGCGACAATGACCGACTCGCCGCCTTGGTGGCGAATCTCGTCGGTGCGTCGCACCTCGTGCTGCTCACCGACACCGACGGACTACTCACCGCGGACCCGCGCCTCGATCCCTCGGCGACGCTCATCGAAGAAGTGAACGCGATCGACGCCGATCTCGTGCAATTGGCAGGCTCGAGCGGCACCACCGTGGGAAGTGGTGGCATGGCGTCGAAACTTGCCGCGGCGCGCATGGCGACCTGGTCGGGTATCACGACGGTGATCGCGCCCGCTCGCGCGAGGTCCCCGTTGCAAAAGGCGCTCAGTCCCAAGACCGGTTTTGGCACGACACTGCATCCGCGCGCCGAGCGGCTATCGGCACGCAAGTCGTGGATCGCCTTCGCCGTCGCGAGTCGAGGAATGCTCACCATCAACCAGGGAGCGCTCGAGGCACTCGAAAATGACGGACGGAGCCTGCTGCGTGTCGGGGTCGTGGACGCGAAAGGCGACTTCGTCGAAGGCGACGCGGTCGAGATTCGAGGACCCGAAGGCCAAATCGTCGCCAAGGGACTCACGAAGGTCGGTGCCGAAGGTTTGACCGAGTTCGACGACGTCGTCGTACACCGCGATGACCTGGTGCTCCTTCGACGCGTGTAGCCCGCGTTACGCTAAGACGATGACCACGCACGACTTACATTCTCAGGGACTTCTCGTGCGTGACGCCGCGCGAGCGCTCGGCCAAGCGTCCGACGAACAGCGACGCGCCGTGCTCGAGCGTGTCGCGGACCTCCTCGAGGACGTCGAAGCCGAACTGCTCGCCGTCAATGCCCAAGAGGTCGCCGCGTATGACGAGTCCGGACCCGGACGCGATCGTCTGACGCTCACGAAGAGTCGTATCGCGGCGATGGCGTTCGCCTTGCGCGAGATCGCCGCGTCGCCGGACCCGCTCTTTGAGGTCGTGGACAAGAGCGTTCGTCCGAACGGACTACGCGTCGAGCGCATGCGCGTGCCGCTCGGGGTCATTGGCGTGGTCTACGAGAATCGACCCAACGTGACCAGCGACGTAGCGGGTCTTTGTGTGCGAAGCGGTAACGCCGCGTTCTTGCGCGGATCGTCCTCGGCACTTCGCACCAACAAGATGATCGTCGGGCTCTGGAACGAGGCGCTCGCCAAAGAAGGTCTGCCGGAGAACGCCGTCGCGCTCGTCGAGGACACGAGTCACGAGGTCGCCACGGCCTTCATGCAATTGACCGACGTGTTGGACTGCCTCATACCTCGCGGTGGACCGAGTCTCATACGGGCCATGCGCGAGCACGCTCGGGTGCCCTACGTGCTCGACGGCGACGGCAACTGCCACGTCTACGTCGACGAGTACGCCGACCTCAACAAGGCGCTCGCGATCGTGGTGAATGCGAAACTGTCACGACCCGGCGTGTGTAACGCGGCCGAGACCGTGCTCGTGCACGAGAGTGTGGCGGGCGAGTTCCTGCCCGCGATGGCCGAGGCGATGCCCGAGGTGGAACTTCGCGTCGATGTTCGGGGGCACAGGATTCTGCCTGGTGCCACCGCGGCGAGCGAGGCGGACTTCGAAGACGAGTTCTTGGACCTCATCCTTGCGGTGAAAGTGGTCGAGTCGTTCGACGAGGCGGTCGCGCACGTCGGGCGCTACGGCACCGGGCACAGCGAAGCAATCGTCACCGAGGACGTCGCGCGTGGCGAAGATTGGATTCGTCGAGTGGACGCGGCCGCAGTCTTAGTGAACGCCTCGACGCGGTTCATCGACGGCGGCGAACTCGGACTTGGTGGCGAGGTCGGCATCTCGACCCAAAAACTGCACGCGCGCGGGCCAATGGGTCTGCGCGAATTGACGTGCCTTAAGTGGGTTGTGCGAGGCGACGGGCAAGTTCGATGAGTGCGCTTGACCCGCGCGAGGAACTCGCGAAGCGACTGGGACTCAACCACGTGCCGAAAGTGCGATTTGACTCGCCGCACGAATTGCAGAAGTCCCTCGCCGAACACGATTACCTGAGTGACGACGCGATTGCGTCGGTCACTTTTCTCGCGGACCGACTCGCCAAGCCCGTGCTNNGCACGGCTCATTCGTCTGCAGTGCTACGAGGGCCTCGACGAGACCAAGGCCCTTTACGAATGGAACTACCGCAAGCAGTTGTTGCGCATTCAAGCCGGACGCAGCGAGGGCGCCACCGAGGAGTGGGCGCACCTCGAAGAGGACATCTTCGCCGAGGAATTCCTCCTCACGAGGCCGTTGCTCGAGGCGATCACGGCGACCGACCCCGTGGTGCTGCTCATTGACGAGGTGGACCGCGTCGAGCTCGAGACTGAGGCGCTGTTACTCGAGATCCTTTCGGAGTACCAAGTGTCGATACCCGAACTCGGCACGGTTCGCGCCAAGCAGATTCCGATGGTCTTTCTCACGTCCAACAACACCCGCGAACTCTCCGAAGCGCTCAAGCGGCGTTGTCTCTATCTTTACGTGGGTTATCCGACCATCGAGCGCGAGCGCGACATCATCCTCGCGCGCGTGCCGGGAATCTCTGAAGTCCTCGCGCAACAGATCGCCCAGGTCGTTCGTTCGTTGCGGTCCCTTGACCTGAAGAAGGCACCCTCGGTCGCCGAAACGCTCGACTGGGCGCGCACACTCGTCATCCTCGGCCGCGAGGAGATAGGGGAGGCCGACGCGACCGAGACGTTGCATATCTTGTTGAAGTATCAGTCCGATATTGAGCGAGCCACCAAAGAACTTCTCGGTCGCTCGAAACCCGTTGCTTAATCTTCTCGGGGACTTCATCGCCGAACTTCGCGCCGCAGGTATTCCGGTGTCGATGAGCGAACACGTGGACGCGGCGCGCGCGGTCGAGGTGATCGACTTGTCGGATCGCGCACTCGTGAAGAACTCGCTCGCGGCGACCCTCGTGAAGGACGGCGACCATCTGCCCGTCTTTTCAACGGCCTTCGAGGTCTATTTCTCGAACCGGTCCTTCGAATCCGTCGCGGATCTTTTGAGCGATTTGGATGAGTCGTCGAACGAAGCGTCCGCGGGCGCACCGGGACCGGGTGANNGACCTCCTCTTTCGCGCGTTGCGTGACGGGAACCGCGAGGATCTACGCCGCGCCGCGAGCGAAGCGGTGACGCGTTACGCGGGCGTCGAGCCCGGTCGGCCGGTTGGTGGCACCTACTACCTCTATCGAACGTTGCGCAATCTCGAGCTCGAATCGCTCGAGCAGCGCCTTAGCGCGGCTCAGCTCGAAGCCCAGCCCACTGGCGACGCGCTCGCCGAGCGTCTCAGTCGCGACGAAGCACACGCGCGCATCGAGCAACTGAAAGCGGAGATCGAACGCGAGATTCGCGAGCGGCTCGTCGAGGACCGTGGCGCGACCGCACTCGCCAAGTCGGTGCGCAAGCCGCTGCCCGAGGACATCGACGTCATGCACGCGAATCGTGACGAGATGGCCCAACTCGAGCGCGCACTTCGTCCCCTCAGTCGAAAACTCGCGGTTCGCCTCGCGCGCCGACGCCGACGCCGACGTCGCGGTCCCGTTGACCTTCGCCACACGGTGCGTCGAAGTCTCTCGACTGGTGGGGTGCCAATCGACTTGCGCTTTAAACCGCCGCGCCCCGCCAAGCCCGAGATCATTGTCATCGCCGACGTCTCGGGTTCCGTGGCGTCTTTCGCGCGTTTCACGTTGCACTTGGTGCACGCCATAAGTTCGCAGTTCTCCAAAGTTCGCAGCTTCGTCTTTGTCGACGGACTCGATGAAGTGAGCCATCTGTTCGAGGGCGTGGATGATCCTGGTGAAGCGGTGGCGCGCATCAACGCCGAAGCGGACGTCATTGCGTTTGATGGGCATTCGGACTACGGGCGGGCCTTTCTCACGTTCCACGAGTTGTTCGCCGATCAACTGACCAAGCGCTCGACCGTGCTGATCCTCGGCGACGCGCGCAAC
>PKZI01000246.1:8971-9297 GCA_003133005.1 Acidimicrobiaceae bacterium
GCGTTCGTCGGCGAACTTGCGTGAGCGTCACCGTTGACCCGCCCGAAGGGTTTCGCACGAGTGGCGAAAAGCCCGCGGGCACGCGTCTGCTCCTCATCCGCCACGGCGAAGCGGTCTGTAACCGCGATGGTGTGGTGGGCGGGCCGCTCGGCTGTGGGGGACTGACCGATCTCGGCCGTCGTCAAGCCGAGGCGCTGAAAGATCGGCTCGTGATGTCGCGCGAACTCATGGACGCCTCGGTGATCTACACCTCACTGTTGCCGCGCTCGATCGAGACTGCGGCGATCCTCGCACCGGGCCTGCCCGCGCTCGACGCGGTGCGCGAC
>PKZI01000106.1 GCA_003133005.1 Acidimicrobiaceae bacterium
GACCGAACATATCTTCGCCCATTTCGTGCTCGAGGGCCTGAGCAATCTTGCTTGTTTGGTAGCTGTCCTTGACCTAACGAGCCACGAACGCTGTTGGACCACTGACGTTGAAGGAATTCGTCGTCGTTATGTATCCATTATCCGATCATCAAAAAACTGGTCGTCGGCTCGGAGGTTGGTTTTCGCAAGCGCGACATCACCCGCAGATTGAAGGGGCGGTTCGACTCTCGTAGCGCCAAAGCGCGCGACGGTCAACTGGCTCCTCACGGAAGTGCGGTCAGACAGAGGAAATCAATTTGTTGGAACGCCCCGATACCCACGTCCCTGCGTTGCGCTGCCAACCTCGAAGATTCCCTAGCTCAAAAGGTTACCATACCTGACCTTCTGCACCTTGATGAAAGCACGCTGCAAGGAGAGGCGGTACTGAACTTGATTTCCTTCTAGCGTTCCTTACATAACAACAAGGTTTGAGGAGCCAGCGATTGACCGCATACGCGAAAGCCAGCGAAGTGGGCCAACGAAGTCGCCTCGTTCTCTCAAGGGTACGACTCCGCGCGCGCGCTCGATTCGTCTCGCTGTTCGCGCTAAGCGTGGCGGCGAGTGTCGCGTTCGCCGGACTTGGGACCGCGGGCGCGAATCTGGCCCACCAAAGTTCCACAATTACTAAATTTTCGGTGGGAATCGTTCGTTGCACCTTCGTCGACAAATCACGAGGTGTCCTCAACTACCAAAAAATCCCTTATCGCGTTGCATCAAAGAGCCGAACGTTGGTGACCGAGATTCGTTACCCGACGACGTTCGTAGCGATTGCGAATGGCGCGATCGATAATGCAGCCCCCGTCGAGCAAGTAGGTGGTTATCCCACAATCGTTTTTGCTCACGGTTATAACGTCACGCCCGACACGTACGCACCACTTTTGGACGCGTGGGCGCAAGCAGGATTTGTTGTCGTCGCCCCCTTTTTCCCCGATGAGAACGCGTTCGCCGTCGCCGCTCAACACGGGGCGAACACGGAAGACGATGTTGTGAACGAACCCGGCGACCTTGCCTTCGTGACGAAATCAATTCTTCAAGACTCGGACACGACATCGACGACGTGTCCAATCCTCGCTGGTCTCATCGCGCCCCAGGAGATTGCCCTCGCGGGACACTCCGACGGCGCCGAAGCCGTGGGTATGCTCGCCTACGACCACGGTCTCGACCCACAAGGCACTAACTTCGCGAGCCTGCGATCAGGCATTGACTACCGCGCTGTGATAATTCTCTCGGGGGCCGAAGACACCTACCAGTCGAACGCCGATGAGGCGAGTCGACCCGACCTACTGATGATTCACAGTTTGGCCGATCAGTGCAATCCCTTTCGAAACGGCGTGCAACTCTATGACGCGATCCATCAAATGAACAAGTGGTTCCTCGAACTCCAGACTGCGCATCATCTCCCTCCGTTCGACGGTGCGGACAAACCCGCCCTGTCCGTGGTGGTCGCCACCACCGTGAGTTTTCTCTCAATGTCGCTCGAAGGTGCAACGGCTCCTACGAGTCTGATCGCGACGGGCAACGAAGAACCGGCCGTCGCGAAGATGTTGAGTGGTTCCCTAGGGTCGTCACTCGCGAACGTGCCCCGCGTGGAGGAGAACTGTGGTCCGAACTGACAGACCCTTCAATTAGAAGTGTTTCAATCGAGCGAAACCTGCGCGAAATGGCTGATGACGCCCTAAACGAGATGCGCGAAAGGGCTACGAAGTCATTTAGTTCGTCAGCGTAATCTTTTGGAGACCCGGTGGCTGGTCGATTGGCCGCTGGCGAATTTCGCCCAAGCGCAGCGCCAGAACTTGACCTATGACCACGTGCAACATCGGAACTACCCAGTTTTCGGTGACGACGGGTAAAACAATTTCAACGTCTGCCCGCGTTGGGGCGCGTGACGGCCCCCTTGAAACCAACGTCCGCAATCCCGATTGTTGCGCGCTCTCAAGTAGCGCCCCCGCGTCGAGGTCATTGATCTCGTCAGTGAGTTGCAACCATAGGGTCGAGCCACTTCCGTCGGCGCCAATCGGACCATGCAGAATGTCTGGAGCTGCGTATGCCTCTGCCCTGATGCCTGATACCTCGCGGATCTTTAAAGCGCACTCTTCGGCGGAACTAAGACCTAGACCCCGGCCCACCACCGTGAGTCCGCCCAGCGCGAGGCTCTCAATTGCGCCACCTACAGCGTCAATAGCCCATGCACTAACTTCGCGGACCACATCGGGGAGTTGCTCCATTGAATAAAAGGGTTCACGAGGTGCCGCAAGAGCGCGCACCAATTGAGCTGCCGCTTGAAGTGAGGCGAGGAATGTCTTGGTTGCGGCGAGAGAGATCTCGTCGCCTACCAGCAGAGGAATGACCACATCCGTGTGGCGCGCTAAGGGAGACCCAACATCGTTCGTAATCGAGATCGTGGGACGACCCTGTTGGCGCGCAGCTTTCATCACTGAAACTATGTCGGGAGATTGGCCCGATTGAGAAATCCCGAGCACAACCGCGCCCGCAAGGTTTATTGGACGGTCGCCCACATAGAGCGACGGCGTAGCTAGCGCGGTCAAGAGGCCGAGTTCACGTCCGCTGAGGTACTGCAAATAGCGCGCGGCGTTATCCGAAGAACCACGCGCGGCGATGACGAGGTGCGTCGCGGAATCATCGAAGAGTTCCGCGGCCCGCCGAGCGGCGAGCGTGCCTTCGGCGCTGCGCGAACGAAGCACTTCGCCTTGGGAAGCAATCTCTTGTTCGAATACCGACTGCATTCCTTGTCTCCTTTCGCCCCTAGCGTCATCAAACTACTGTGTGATGCTCCGACCGAAGACAGCGAATCTTGTACGTCATTGAAGGCTAAGCGTTACCACCAGTACTAATTACATTGAGCGGTTGTGTCCCCCAGTCGCCTGTGCATGACCAATCTCGCCGACTGGGAAGGAGAACTAACGTCTACGGCGCGGATGGTCTCGGCGCGACACCGAACCGATTTCGCTCCCCAAGATCTGAGGTGTCCACGTGAATCCATCTAGTGACGTTTTCGGTCGGGCACTTCTTGACTGGGCGAAGGGCGGGACTCAGATTGAAGTGCTCGAGCGAGAGGACGGGTTCACCCAAGAGGGCGCAGGCCCGGACGTTTACTTGGCAAGTTTTCGCGACTGGCCGGCCTGTGAACGACAATCAATCCGCCATTTGCGTGGTCGAGTGCTCGATATTGGATGTGGCGCGGGAAGGGTCGCACTCGAACTTCAGCGGCGGCGTCTTGACGTCGTTGGTCTCGATGCGTCGCCCAGCGGGGCGAAAGCGGCGAAATTGTGCGGCGTGGGAGAGGTATGGTGCGCACCACTTCACACTGTGAGAGAACAGATCAGTTCGTTCGACACCCTTGTATTATTCGGCAACAACTTTGGCATTTTCGCCAATCCTGCGAACGCGCATCGTCAATTCTCAATGCTCGCGCGTCATACGAGCGACAACGCGAAGATAGCTGTCGAAAGCACCAGTTCCTACTTTGGCGGTGCACCGGCCATGACACGCCCCTACTACGCGCAGAACCTTCTCCGAGGTCGCGCGCCAGGACAAGTGCGAGTCCGCTACCGCTACGACAATCTGATGGGGCATTGGTTCGACTGGCTCTACGTCTCGCCGCGCGAGATGCAACAGGTTCTTCGTGGAACCGGTTGGCGTCAAGAACGAATTCTCGCCACCACGCGTCATGAACCGTACGTTGCCATTCTCACGAAGGACAAAATCTGAAAACGCGAAGCACAGAAATTGCGACGAGATCCGGGCGACCTAACTATCGCGGCGTTTTCACGACTCCGTATTTGATCATCGAATCCGCCATTGCGTAACTCATCTCTTGGAGGTCTCTGGGCACCAAGCCAAGAACCTCACGAACTTTACTGGAATCAATGGAAATTGGCCGTCCAATTTCTGGAATGACGAAGCGAAGATCACGGTCAAAAAGAGCTGCGATACGTACGCCAATCTTGGGTAACGTGCGTGTCGGCACGTTGTAGCCAAGCGGACCGTACTTCTCAGCGAGAATCCTCGCGATCTCCACTAGAGGCGCGGATTTGTTGCCGCAGAGGAAACGTTCGCCTGCCGCTGCGGGCGCCGTCATCGCTGCGACGTGCGCAAACGCGACGTCGCGCACGTCAGTCGGCGGAAATGAGATTGCGGGCATACCCGGGATGTCGTGTTCCAACATCCTCTTCACTGTTTCACCCGATGAACTGAAGTGACCCGAAAGTAAGGGTCCCAGCACGAGACCGGGGAGAATCGTCGCGAACTCCATCGATGACACGCTCGGTCGCGATGACATGAAATCCCACGCCGCGCGCTCGGCCACAATTTTCGACTTCGCGTACGGATCGACGTCCCGTCGATTCGGATTCGACCAGTCTTCTTCCGTGAACGCGTGATCACGCGGCACACCGTACGCCACCGCCGCAACCGAGGACGTCATCACCACGCGCTTCACTCCCGCATTATCTGACGCTCGTAGTACTCGAAGTGCTCCGTCACGTGCGGGAATGATCATTTCATTCTCGTCTTTGGGCACCTTTAAGAAAATCGGACTTGCTACATGCAGAACATAGGAGCAGCCCGCGACCGCTTCGTCCCAGCCAGCGTCGTCCACTAAGTCCGCACCGACAACGCTGAAACGTCCTTCGAGTGGCCCTGACGACACGTGTGGCGTCAAAATCTCAACGAGCTCGCTCTCTCGACTCGCCGACCTCGCTGAGGTGCGCACGTGATATCCAGCTTCGAGAAGTTGCACGATGCAGTGCTGCGCAATGAAACCAGTTCCACCTGTGACGAGAACCATCTCTGGCATGGGTACCAATCTACTGAAGTGAGCAATCTCAATACGACAAAACAAAATGATCGGCTTTGGTCTGCGACCGAACAAACACTTTTGGGACGGGCCGATTCATCGACGATTCACCATTATGAAACGTGCATGCAACAATGCATACTTAAATTCCTTTCATGGACACATCACCGCGTACTTATCTGTATACAGATACAAACACTGCGAGTTCCACGGCCTATCAGGCACTAAAAACACTTATTTTGCTCGGCGATGTACCCATTGGCGCTCGCTTGCGCGAGGAGCGTCTGGCGGAGCGCCTGAACGTGTCGCGCACTCCCGTTCGTGAGTCACTGTTACGGCTGCACGCCGAGCACTTTCTTGAGCGCCACCCCGAAGGGGGCTACCGCGTTATAAACCCGAGCGTGCAAAAGATGCGCGAACTGTACGACATACGCCGCGCGCTGGAACTTCACGCGCTGCGCCGCGCCGATCCTCAGTTCATACGTGATCGCGACAGTCTCGTTGAACTGCGAGAAGATTGGCGCGCTCTCGATGGCGGCGAGTCGACAATCGACGCAGAATTTGTCCTTCTCGACGAAGATTTCCATCGTCGCCTCGCCGAGTCGGCGGGAAACATGCAACTCGCTGATCAATTGCGCAAGGTGAACGAACGTATTCGGCCCGTTCGAAGTCATGACTTCATGAACGCTGGCAGAATTGCAGCAACGATTGAACAGCACCTCGCGATCGTTGGGGCTGTTTTGGCCCGAAAGACCGGACAAGCGGCCACGCTGCTGGATCGTCACATCGGCGAATCCCAGGCTGTCGTAGAACAAGCGGTCGCCAACGTCCTTGAGCGAATGCTCTCCGTTGGTGAAAGAGATTCCTCGTGGTAACTGACTTTAAACCTCTCGTTGCCGAAGATGCTCGCTCGACCGACAGCCCACTTCTTGACGTGCGTGGACTGACCAAGATTTTTGGTCCACTGCGCGCGAATGACGACGTTCACTTCACGGTACGAAGCGGCGAAGTGCACGCGCTCCTTGGTGAAAACGGAGCGGGCAAGAGCACACTCGTGAAGATGCTCTATGGGGTGTACCGTCCCGACGGCGGCACCATCGCCATCAATGGTGAAGTCAAGGACATCACGTCACCTCTCGTTGCCCGTGAACTCGGACTCGGTATGGTCTTTCAAGACCTTCGACTCATACCCGCACTCACCGTGTGGGAGAACGTCGCGCTGCACCTGAGTGATACCAAACAGATTCTTCGACCCAAGGTCATCGAAAAAATGATCGTGGACGCCTCGGAGCGTTACGGACTCGCCGTTGACCCGAAGGCACGCGTCGCCGATCTTTCGATTGGCGAATGGCAACGGGTCGAATTACTAAAGGTCCTGCTCGCGGGAGCGAAAATTTTGATTTTGGACGAACCTACGAGCATTCTCACCCCTCAAGAGGTTGACGGACTGTTCAACATCGTCAGCACATTGCGCGACAGCGGTTCGGGAATCGTCATCATTACGCACAAGATGCGCGAGGTCCGAGAGATTGCCGACAGGGTCACGGTCTTGCGAGCAGGAAGGGTCGTGGTCGGCGATATTGCACAGAGTTCAATCACCAACGACGACTTAGTAACCGCAATGGTTGGCGAAAGTGTCGCGCCCGTGCGCAACACGGGCGAGATTCCAATTGACGTCTCGGCCGCTCTGGAACTTCGAGGCGTTTCGTTCGCGGGGGTCACGTCGGGCTCGGGGCTTCGCGGCGTTGACCTCACGGTGTACCCGGGCGAAATTCTTGGCATTGCCGGCGTTGCGGGAAATGGCCAACGCGAACTTGCTGACGTGATGGTCGGTGTGGCGAATCCCGATAAGGGCGAGGTGATACTCGAAGGTGTCACTACGTCCGCCAATCCCAAAGCGTTTCGCGCCGGTGGCGTGGTCTCAGTGGCGGCGGATCCGCTTCGAGAGTTTGTCGTGCCGGGGCTTAGCGTTGGCGAGCACGCGGCTCTTTGGGAAGCGACGGGCCACAAGGGCAGACTTCGATTCGACACGAAAAAAGCCTCTCGGAAATTACGTGACGATAGCGACCGGGTGGGCCTCATGACCGCATCTCCGACACGACAACTCGCGCTCTTGTCAGGTGGGAACATTCAACGTGTCGTCCTCGCCTTGACGCTCGGTGGCGTATCGAAAGTTGTCGTCGTCTCGTATCCGACACGCGGTCTCGACGTTTTGACGACCGAAACGACACGAATGTTGCTGCTCCAAGCGCGCGACCGTGGATGTGCGGTCGTACTCATCTCTGAGGACCTCGATGAAATACTCGCGTTGTCCGACCGTATCGCGGTCCTCGCCCACGGCAGGGTGAGTGGCGTCGTACTCGCCCGAGAAGCTGACCGCCAATTGCTCGGACACTTAATGACCGCGGAGACCCAGTGAGCGCCGCTGCACCAGAACTCTCCCAGAAGCCAACGATGACGGAACGTTTCAACGACCTAAAGAGAAAATTTGTCGAGACGCGAGGTTGGCGACGGCTCGCGATCGCGTTGGGCGTCTACGTGGTGTGTCTCGGACTTTTTGGCGCGCTCGTCGGCACCCAAAAAGTAAACCCCTGGGGTGTCTACGACTCGATCTATCACTCCGCACTTCTCAGTACGGGATCGATTCCCGAAGTAATTTTGCGTGCGGTACCGATTGTGTTGGCCGCACTCGCGGTTTCAGTTCCCGCGCGCGCCGGACTCGTCAACGTAGGCGGCGAGGGGCAACTCATTGTGGGCGCGGTCGCCGCGACCGGTGTAGGCGTGCAACTTGGCAACGGCGTCCCAGGTTTCGTGGGCTGGTTCTTGATGGCCGTCGCGGGAATGGCTGCGGGTGCGTTGTGGGGCGGCATTGCGGGTCTTCTACGCGTCGTCGCCAACGCGAACGAAGCAGTCACGACTTTGCTTCTGAACTTCATTGCCAACGACGTCATGCTCTATCTGTTGTACCAACCTTGGAAGGATCCGACCGGTGGTGGCCAGCCCGAAAGTCGACCCTTAAGTTCGCACGAGATCCTGCCCAAACTCTTCGGGAGTTCGATAAATCTCGGGGTCATTATCGCCCTCGTGGCAGTCCTCGTTCTTTGGTATGTGTTGAAGCGAAGCGCCTGGGGCTTTGCGCTGCGTGTAGTCGGCGGTAATCCCGAGGCCGCACGTCGCGCGAGTTTGCCGGTGAAGCGTCTCATGATCTCTTCGATGGCGACCGGTGGCGCGCTGGCCGGACTTGGCGGGATGCTCTACCTCGCGGGCACGCAGTTGCAGCTCTTCCCCGGCGGCACCGCCACGTACGGTTACATCGCGTTCCTCGCCGCATTCCTTGGTCGCAACGATCCGCTAAAGGTCACACTCGCTGCGCTTCTCTTTGCGGCGATTGCCATCAGTTCTCCCGGACTCCAGCTCAACTACGGGCTCGACGGCAACGTGGTGGACGCGTTGTTGGCTCTGATCGTGCTTGCGCCGCTGGTTTTGTCATCACGAAGAAAGGGGGCGTTCTAGTGAACGGCTTTGAGCAAGCCCTCACCACCGGCATCGAGGGTGGGACGATCATTCTTTATCCCGCGCTCGGAGAGTTGATTGGCGAGCGTGCCGGCATTGTCAATCTCGGTACCGAGGGCTGCATGTTGAGCGGGGCGCTCGCCGCCATTGTCGTGGGTTCGATTACGGGTTCGGCGTGGTTGGGCGTGCTCGCCGGGTTTGGCGCAGGCGCGGTCGTCGGACTCGCCCACGCGTGGCTCGTGGTGAAACAAAAGGCCAACCAACTCGCTTCAGGTCTCGTCCTTTGGTTTCTCGCCCTGGGCCTCACGTCAGTTCTCGGTGCGAATTACGTCAGTGCCATCGTGAACCCGTTGCCCGTCATAAAGGTGACCGGCCTCGGTTCGATTCCGTGGATTGGACCGATTTTCTTTGATCACGATCCGCTCGTCTATGTAAGTTACGTATTGGTCGCGGTAGTGACGTGGGCTCTTTTC
>PKZI01000216.1 GCA_003133005.1 Acidimicrobiaceae bacterium
GTCATACGCCCCTCCATTGAGAGATTGGTGATTGCTTCACCGCGATACTCAATGACGTGTCCTGCGCCACCGCCCGTGCCAAGGCGTCCCACGATGGCGAGGACAATGTCCTTTGCCGTGACGCCCGACGGCGCTTTGCCCGAGACGGTGACCGCCATGGTCTTGGCCTTTTGTTGGGGGAGCGTTTGGGTGGCCAAAACGTGTTCGACTTCGCTCGTGCCAATGCCAAAGGCGAGCGCCCCAAAGGCACCGTGCGTCGAGGTGTGCGAATCACCACAGACAATTGTCATACCGGGTTGGGTGACACCGAGTTCGGGTCCAATGATGTGCACGATGCCCTGATTCTCGTGACCGCGAGGAAAGACGGTGATACCGAACTCGGCGCAATTTTCCTCGAGTGCTTCGAGTTGACGTTTAGAGATGGGGTCGTTAACGGGTGTCGAAATCGGATCCGTCGGAACGTTATGGTCAGCTGTCGCGAGAGTTAGTTCGGGTCGACGAACTCGTCGACCATTTAGCCGAAGCCCGTCAAACGCTTGTGGACTCGTCACTTCGTGCACGAGATGAAGGTCGATGTAGAGAAGCGTGGGCTCTCCCTCGGGCGAAGCAACCACGTGGTGATTCCAGATTTTTTCGAAGAGCGTGCGTCCGGCCATTTAGCGTAGACCCACAATTTTCACGCGAAGTAGTCCCGACGGGGCCTCGTACTCGACCATTTCGCCCACGCGTTGGCTGAGTAGCGCCGCTCCCAAAGGAGACGTTGGTGAGGCGACGAGGACGCCGTCGGGTTTCTCCTCAATCGAGCCAATGAAGAACTCTTGAAAATCGTCGTCGCTGTCGCCCTCGTAGACGACTTTTGCGATCGACGCGTACTGCACCGTATCGGCATTGCTGTCACGTTCGACGATTTCGTGATTTCGTATCACGGTGTCGATTTGACGTATGCGCGACTCCATCTTCCCTTGGGCGTCCTTTGCGGCGTGGTAATCGCCGTTCTCGCTGAGGTCGCCGAGGAGTCGTGCCGATTCAATGACGCGAGCGATCTCGGTTCGACCAACCGTCGTCAATTCGTCATATTCCGCTTGGAGCTTGTCCAGCGTTTCTTGGGTTATGCGGTGAATTTCGGCCGCCATGATCGTTCCTCGACTCGCAGAGAGGTACTAATTCTACCGATAGGTCGAAGCGCAAGGTACCGGCGGTTTGCCATTGTGGTGCACCAGCGAGCAAAATAGACCCAAACTAAGGAGACGACGAGCAATGAACCAGCGCACGTATCGCGTGGCCGTGCTCGGCGGCGACGGCATTGGTCCCGAAGTGACGGCCGCCGCGCTCGAGGTCGTCAGCGCCGCTGGCGTTGCCATTGATTCCACGCCCTACGAGCTCGGCGCGGCGCGGTATCTCCGCGACGGTTTCGTGCTCGACGATGCGACGCTCGAGGAATTACGTGGCTATGACGCCATCTTGCTCGGTGCGGTGGGGCCCGCGATAGGTGACACGCGGATCCCGAGTGGCGTCCTCGAGCGCGGTCTCCTGCTTCGCCTTCGATTCGGTCTCGACCTTTATATCAACTACCGGCCTTTTCGTGGCGTGTCGGGTTCGCTCGCCGACGGGCGTGAGTTCGCGATCGTCCGTGAGAACACTGAAGGACCCTACGCAGGTGAGGGCGGCGTACTTCGCTACGGCACCGCACACGAAATTGCCACCCAAGGATCGGTCAACACTCGTTTTGGAGTTGAGCGATGCGTGCGCTACGCCTTTGAGCGGGCGTCGACACTGGCGAACCCCAAACTCACACTGGTGCACAAAACAAACGTGTTGACGTTCGCGGGAGATCTCTGGAGTCGGGTCGTGCGCGAGGTTAAAGAGGAATTCAGTGGCGTCGAGGTCGACTACAACCACGTCGACGCGGCGTGCATCTATCTCGTCGAGGACCCCGGTCGCTACGGCATCATCGTCACGGACAATCTTTTCGGTGACATTCTCTCGGACCTCGCGGGAGCGGTGACTGGAGGCATTGGCTACGCCGCCAGCGCCAATCTCAATCCGGCGCGCACGGGTGCCTCGCTTTTTGAGCCGGTGCATGGTGCCGCGCACGATATCGCGGGCACCGGGCGCGCTAATCCGCTCGCGGCGGTATCGTCCGCTGCGCTGATGCTCGAACATTTGGGCGAGAGCGAAGCCGCTGCGCGAGTGACCCGCGCCGTGCAAGACTTCAAGGGTGACGTTGCTGGCCTAGGCACCGTCGGCGTCACCACACAATTAATGGAGAGTTTGTAATGGCAATCACCCCAACGAAGAAGATATGGATGGACGGAGAGTTCGTCGATTGGGATAAGGCAACGGTCCACGTACTCACGCACACCCTTCACTACGGTACCGGCGCCTTTGAGGGAATTCGCGCGTACAAGACGGACAAGGGTCTTGCGATATTTCGACTCGAAGAACACACGAAGCGACTTCTCAATAGTTGCAAAATCTTGGGGATGGAGGTCAAGTACTCGCTCGAGGACTTGGTCGAGGCGACGAAAGAGACGGTGCGCATCAACGACGTGCCCGACGGTTGTTATATTCGTCCCCTCGTGTACCTCGGTTACGGCGAGATGGGCGTCAACCCGCAGCCTTCACCGGTGAACATCGCGATCGCGGTGTGGCCGTGGGGCGCGTATTTGGGCGACCACGGTGCCGCCAATGGCGTACGGATGAAAATCTCGTCGTGGTCGCGCCATTCGCCCAACGCCATGCCCACTGCGTCAAAGACGGTGGGTGGTTACGTCAATTCCGGACTCGCGAAGGTTGAAGCGATCAACGCCGGTTACGACGAGGCGATCATGCTGGGCGTGGACGGTCGCGTCTCTGAATGCACGGGCGAGAATCTCTTCATCGTGCGCGACGGTTACCTGGTGAGCCCACCGCCGTCTGAGGCGGGTGCCCTGCGTGGCGTCACGTTGTCGAGTATTCACCGGATCGCCAACGACCTCGGGTACGAGGTCCATTTCGAATCAATGCGTCGCGACGACCTCTACCTCGCCGAGGAGGCGTTTCTCACGGGCACGGCCGCCGAGGTTGTCCCCATCGCCTCAGTCGATGACCGGATCGTGGGGGATGGTTCGCCGGGTCCCATCACGCTTCGTGTCCAAGGTATCTACAACCAGGCGGTGCGCGGCCAGCTTCCCCAGTACGAGAGCTGGCTGACTCGGGTCTAAAGCGACGAGCGCACTAGTCTCATTCCGTGACCCAACCGACGTTCGCCCCGGTGCCTTTGGCGGGCGAGGTGCGTCCCACGATGTCCACCGCCACCCCCGAGTTGGCGCGAGCGCCCAAGCCTGGACTGCAGCGATCGGCACGTCCCCCGAGCGGAACTGGCTACGGCACGCCGGCCCCGGGCGAGGGCTACGCATTGACGATTGCGCATCACGTGCTGTCGACGTATTCGTTCGAGGTCGAACACGACCGTGACGACGTCGAATTGGGTATCGGGCTCGTCGCCGCGAAACGCGCGAGTCTGGTGGGTCGCCAGCCAATTCCTGGTGACGTGCACGTGGCGCTCGAAGTCGTGGGCATTACGACCATGACGGTAACGAGCGTCCAGAGCACGCCGTTTCGCGGAATCGCACACAGCTACGCGGCACAACGCCGCTTCGTTGACGCGATAACAACCGACCAGCTCATCCCTGGCCACATAGTTCATTAGTCCCCACTATTGAAAGAAGCCGTATGAGTTTCGATCTGACGAGTGAGCAGCGCGCGTTTCGCGAAGTGCTGCGAAGTTTCGTCGACGAACGGATTTCACCTCACGCGTCGTACTACGACCGCGAGCAGATCTTCCCTCAAAAGAGTTTCGACGCATGCGTGGAAATGGAGCTTCCCGCGCTGGCGCTGCCCGAGGCGTACGGCGGTGCGGGTGCCGACATGGTTACTCAGGCAATAATGGCCGAAGAACTTGCGAGGGGCTGTGCGTCAACGTCGGTGACGATGCTGTTTTCTAAATTGGGCATGCTCCCCGTGATGAACTTCGGTTCGGAATCGCTCAAGAAGGAGTACCTTCCACGCATCGCGTCAGGCGAGATTCAGGCGAGTTATTGCCTCTCGGAAGCCGACGCCGGATCGGACGTCGCGTCAATGCGCTGTCGAGCGCTTCGCGACGGCGACGACTACGTCCTTAATGGATCCAAGTATTGGATCACGAACGCGGGGATCTCGGACACCTACACCGTGTTCGCGAGCACCAACCCCGAGGCGCGCAGCCACGGAATCTCTTGTTTCCTGGTCGAAAAGGCAATGGGCGTCGAATTTCCCAAGCATGAAGACAAGCTTGGACTTCGTGCGTCGCCCACGGGCGAAGTCGTCTTTCATGACGTGCGCGTGCCCGCCACCCACCGGATTGGTGCCGAGGGCGAGGGGTTCAAGATTGCCATGCACACCCTTGATCGCTCACGACCCACTATTGGTGCTCAAGCGGTCGGCATCGCTCAAGCGTCCATTGACTATGCGGGAAGTTACATGAAAGAGCGCAAGGCGTTCGGGGCGCCCATTGCGCAACTGCAGGGGTTGCGTTTCATGCTCGCGGACATGGCCATTCGCACCGAGGCTGCTCGCGCCCTGGTCTATCGTGCGTGCGCGACCATCGACGAGGGTGACCCGGAGGGTCAGTTGACTTATTTGGGTGCCGCAGCGAAATCCTTCGCGTCCGACACTGCCATGAGCGTGGCGACCGACGCGGTGCAGTTACTCGGGGGGTACGGATTTACCAAGGACTTTCCCGTCGAGCGATTCATGCGCGACGCGAAGATCACCCAGATTTACGAGGGGACGAATCAAGTGCAGCGCGTTGTTATCTCCAAATACCTCTTGAAATAGGAATCAAATTCAATGATCACGACAAATCCGAGCGACGTAATGCGACGAGCGCTCCTAAAGATCGATGACGCGCTCGTTTTTCATGCGCTGGATCAACTCAATCTCAAGTCGAGCGCCAAGATCAGTGCCGTGGTCGGCGTTCCACTGCGGGGACTGCAACAAAAGCGCGACGTGACCACGTTCGCGACCGGTGCACCTATCGTCGCCGTGCGCGCAATGCTGGAGTTGCTCGCTCTTGATCCACTCGAGAAAATCATCGAAGCACTGGGTGAGCACGCGGAGAATCCCACGTTTGAACAGTTGAGCGAGGCGATCGACGCCGTGCAAGACCATGGCGTAAGTACTGATGAAGTGGTGGCTGTTCTCGCGTTCGCGGTGGGCGAAAAATTCCCAGCCGCGAATCAGTGCCGTCGCCTTCTGGAGGAACGAACGGAACTCGAACTACCTGCCTTGCCTGAGGTGGTCGCAGCGCCCACGCTCCTCGCGCCAAAAAAGGCGGACGACGAGTTGCGCGAACAGCGACGCAAGCGTCGTGAAGAGGAGAAGCTGAAGAAGAAGGCCCAACTGGCTTCGCGATCACTTCGACCCAGCAAGTCAACCAAAACTCAGAAGGCGCCGCGCACGACGCAAGCGGCGAGTCCAGCGCTCGAGGTGCCGGAGATTCTGCGTCGACGTTTCATCTTCACCCCGAGTGAACTCGAGACATTCGATCCGAACCACCCACTCGTTGGATCGGTCGTGCTCGCCGAGGTTCCCTTCGATGCGGTCGATCCAATGATCCCTGAACAGAGGTCCAAAGTCAGACCGGTAGTAGTGGTCGCCGCGTCCGACGGTGCAATCTTGGCGCTCGGTATTTATTCGAATCAGTCACCATCGCGTGGTCTCTTTAAGGCGTGGCGACGACTAGGACTGGCGCACGTGTCGTACGTTTCGTCCGAACGTGTTGCACTCGTCACCCCGACCCAGTCGTTAGAAAGAATCGGTCGTCTCAGTGACGAAGAGTGGAACTCGCTGTTCTAGTCGCCAGTGACGTCATAGCGATGCAAGAAGAAATTACGTGGTGGTACTGGGTTCGAGGTTCTGGTCCTTGAGGTTGGCTCGTTGGACACACCACTGGTGGACGAAGAGTACGAGACCTGAAAACGCCAGTACCAATCCCGCCACTTGCACTCCCACTGATCCGCTGTGCGACTGCTCACCGAGCAACCAGTGTTCGTCGTAAGCGCGAACGAGACCCCATATGACCATGCCAATCGCGCTGAGTGCTCCCACAAAAATTGCTTTCCAGCGTCGTTCTATGAGAACGAGAAGACCCCACAAAAGTCCGTCCTCGCCACCTTGGATCAGCGGTACCGGCACGCGTTTACCACTCTGACCCGCGTAGTGGATGCCAAACCACTGGTGCGTGAGGTGACCTCCGCCGTTGACCATGAACTGGGGACCCAGCACCCGTCCGAGCGCCCAGCCGGCGACGAGCGCGGGGATCAGGGCGTCAGTGAAGTGAGCGAGTGAACTTCCTGGCCACCAGCGACGTTGCAGGATCACCGCCACCGGTAGTGCGAGGGCGATTCCCCCAAAGCTCGCAAGACCGCCCTGCCAGACGGCAATCCAACGTCCCGGATGTCCCGAGTAGTACGACCAGTTGGTCGCGATGTTGGCGAGACGCGCTCCGACGAGGCCACTGACGACGAGTGCGACGGCGTAATGAAAAAACGGCTCAAGGTTAAAACCCGCTCGGGCGAGTCGGTGTCGCGAGTACAGATAACACACGTAGGCGGCAATGGCTAATCCGAAGCCGTAGGTGTGAAAGATGAGCGGACCAACGTGAAACGAGGTGGGTACGCCCGACACGCCTAGGCCCGAGGGCGACCGAGTCCGGCGAAGCCGTACCCGAGTCGGATGGGCACGATATGAACGCGAGTGCCAGTCTCTTCAGCCTCGATCATGTCGCCGTGACCCACGTACATCGCGACGTGCTCGTCGCCGTTATACCCGTAGAACAAGAGGTCGCCCGGCTCAATATCGTAGAGAGGCACTCGTTCGGTGTCTTCATATTGGGCACCGGAGTAGTGCGGGAAGTCAATGCCGGCGGCCTCGTATGCGAGCATGATAAGTCCCGAACAGTCGACGCAGCTGCGCGACGCGCCGCCCCAGCAGTACCACGTGCCGATGTAGGACATCGCCGCGCGAATCGCGATGTTCGCTCGCGAGTCCGGCGGAGGAGCGGGGAAGCCGTTGATGCGTTTGGCGGACTTGAGGGTTCCGTCGGATTTCGCGGCGGCGGCCGCCTCGGCGTCAGCGACGTAGACCGCGATTTGGCCCTTCACCTGACTGAGCGTGGACTGCAATGACGCCTGGAGCACCTTGGCGGTGTGGAACGCGGACGCGGCGACTTTTGTTGCGGCCCGAGCTTGATCGTCCTCGTTACTCAAGATGCTTCGTTCTTGGGTCAATTCGATGCGGTAGTTTTTCAGACTCGCGATCGTCGAACTGACGTTGCCCTGGGCGATCTTGCCGTAGACGTCGGTGGCGCCCACGTTCGCGGCGTTGTTCGTGAACAACGGGTTGTTACTCGCGGCGGCGCCATTCGTGACGTAGGCGAAGATCGCGTCCTGGACGAGTTGGCTGGTGCCATTGGACACCTTGTTCTTGATGGCCGCGACGGTCTGTTTGGTGTGGGTGATCTGATTGTTGAACTTGTTCAACTTGATCTGGGCCTCGTCGTAGCGCTGGCCCAGGAGTTCGACCCTGGCGTTGATGTTTTGGATCTGGTTGTAGAGGGCCGTTGCCTTGGCTCGGTCGCTCGCAATTCCCGAGGCTCCGGCGAGACGTGGCAAAACAGCCACAGTGCTAGAACACACTGCGACGACAGCCAAAGCGGATGCAATCCACCGGAACCGCTGAAGTCCCCTTGTTGGCCGTAGCGTCGAGAAGCGCGCGCGGCGCTCGACGTCAGTCACCTGATAAAGGTTACTGTCTGGTTACGAACCGAGGGGTCCAAAAGTTCGTAAGAAGTTCTGAACCTCCTTGTCAGGGGGAAGAAAAGGGCGATCGGCCCGAAGTGTGCATTTACGGCAATTCGAACTTTGTAACGAGAATAGGCTCGTGCGCATGTCAGAACGTTCGCGCTCCTTACCTCGCCGCTCGTGCCTCTCGACGCCGGGGTCCTCTGACCGATTCCTCGCCAAGGCCCCGACGTCCAGCGCTGACATGAGTTTCCTCGACCTCGAGGATTCGGTTGCACCGAACGAAAAGGTCGCCGCACGCGCCAAAGTGGTTGAGGCCATTCGGACGCTGTCGTGGGATGAACGTGTGCTTTGTGTGCGAGTGAACGCGTGGGACACGCCCTGGACCTACAGCGACGTCATCGAGGTCGTGGGCAACGCGGGAGATCGGCTCGACGAGATAATGATGCCCAAGGTGCGCCGCGCGTCCGACGTGGTCGCGATGGACCTCTTGCTCACCCAAGTAGAGAAGAACGCCGGCCTGGCGCCCGGCCACATTGGTATCGAGGCGCAAATCGAGACCGCCGAGGGCCTGATCAACGTGGAAGAGATCTGCGCCGCGTCGACACGCCTCGAGACAATCGTCTTTGGTCCCGCGGACTTCGCGGCATCAATTGGCATGCCGGTGACGACCATTGATGAACGAATCCACGACGGTCCCTCGAACCCTTTCAGTTACGTTTTCGCCAAAATCTTGATGGCCGGGCGCGCGAATGGGCTGCACGTCATCGACGGGCCGTTCCTCAAGGTGCGCGACCTCGACGCGCTGCGCTATGCCGCCGGGATCTCTTTCTCGTACGGATTTGACGGCAAGTGGGCGCTCACCCCCGATCAAGCACTGGTACTCAATGAGGTGTACTCACCGAGCCAAGAGCTCTTTGACAAGTCCTTTGACATACTTGACACGTATCGGGTGGCGACAGAGCAGGAACACACGGGGGCGTTGATGTTCGGGGACGAGATGATTGATGAGGCGTCGGCGAAAATTGCGAACTCTTTCGTGACTCGGGGCCTTCGATCAGGTATGAAACGCACGACGCCCTAGGTTAAAAAAGGCTTAATAGGAACCACTCCTACTAAGGTGTCCTTATGGCGACCCTGATTACTCCAAATGTTGGCCGACGCCAACAGTTTCGCGAATCGCTCACCAAGAATGAATGGCGCCGAGCGCGCTGGATGATCCTCTCAATCTTGATGCTGCACGTGATCGGTTTTGGTATTTTCATCGCGTTCGTACTTCCCGGTCACTACAAGGGATTAGGGATTGGTATTGCAGGCTTGGCGTACTCGCTTGGACTTCGTCACGCCTTTGACGCCGACCACATCGCGGCGATTGACAACACGACGCGCAAGTTAATGAACGATCGCGTCGACGAAGTCGAGCCACGTCGTCCTTTGAGCATTGGCTACTGGTTCTCCCTCGGGCATTCAACAATCGTTGTGGCCATTGGGGCCGGCCTCGTCATCGCCGAGAGGACGGTGTTCTCCGCGGTGTCGAACAACGGTTCGGGATTAGAACAGTTCGGTGGTGTTTTTGGCACCCTTGTCTCGGCCGCGTTTCTCTTTCTCATCGCGATCCTCAACGTAGTGATCCTGACCGGAATTATCAGCGTCTTTCGATCGATGCGTCATGGGCTCTACAACGAAGCAGAACTCGAGCGTCATCTCAACAACCGGGGCTTCTTCTTTCGATTCTTTGGCAAATGGATGAAGTCCATTACGAAGGAATGGCAGATGTACCCGGTGGGCGTCGTCTTCGGCCTCGGTTTTGACACCGCGACCGAAGTGGCGCTCTTGGCGACGACGGCTCTCTTCGCTACGAAGGAACTCCCCTGGTACTCGATCATGTGTCTGCCGATTTTGTTCACGGCGGGCATGGCGTTGATGGACACCATTGACGGGCTCTTCATGAACGTCGCGTACTCCTACGCATTGTTCAATCCCATTCGTCGGATTTACTACAACCTCATGATCACCGGACTGTCGATCGCGATCTGCGTATTCATTGGTGGCATCGAAGTGCTCGGGTTGCTGCCAATGGAGCTTCACTGGAAGGGCGGATTCTGGAACTTCTCCGAAAAGTTCAACATCAACACGGCGGGCTACGTCATTGTTGGATTGTTCGTCGTGGTCTGGGCGGGATCGGTTCTTCTCTGGAAATACGGACGCATTGAAGAAAAATGGGGTTCCCGGCTGCGCGTGGAGGACATCGTGCAACTAGAGGCTGACGAACGCGCATTTGGTTCCCCGAATGAATCGCTCGAAGACGCGTTACGCCAGTCCGTCGACCAGCCGACGCGAGATGACTTTTAGACAGAGCGTTTCGTCGGCGCCCTCAAAGATTGACAGCACCCGAGCGTCCACGAAGTAGCGGCTGACNNTACTCCTCGGCGTAGCCCATGCCGCCGTGAATTTGCATGGCCTCGCGTGTAACCCATTCTGCCGCGCGACACACGTAGGCCTTGGCCATTGACGCTTCTAACGTTCCCTCACCCTTGCCCATGAGCTTGGCAACCTCGAGGGCGAACTGTCGCGAGCACTGGATAATCGCTGCCATGGTGGCGAGTTTTACTCGCGTCAATTCGTAGTTGATGATCGGCTCACCGAAGACCACGCGGTCGCGCGCGTAGGCGAGCGCGGCTTCGTAGGCGGCTTGCATCAAACCGACCGCACGCGCGGCCGTCTGGATGCGACCGTTTTCGAACCCCGCCATCTGCAGATAAAAGCCTCGTCCGAGGCCTTTTTCGCCGCCGACGAGATTCTCGTCGGGTACAAACCAGTTTTCGAAACTGAGTTCATAGGAATGCATACCCCGGTATCCAAGCGTGTCGATGGGACGTCCCTCGAGACGACCATTGACGTCGCCGCGACCCTCGCTCGATGCGTCTTGATGAAAGAGAAAACCGTGACTCTCACCTTGAGGTTTTTCGACGAGGAAGAGCGAGAGTCCTCGATGCGCTTTCGCGCGGTCTGGGTCGGTGCGCGCGAGCAGCATCAGGACGTTCGCGCGCGCGGCGAACGTGCACCAGGTCTTGGTGCCGTTGATGAGCCAACCGCCGTTGGTTTTCGTCGCCGTCGTGTTGAGACCGGCGACGTCGCTGCCGTAGTCAGGTTCAGTCACCGCAATGGCGGCGAGGACCTCCGCCGTGGCGAGTCGCGGAAGCCAATAATTCTTTTGTTCTGTCGTGCCACCGTTGACGAGGGCGCGAGTGAGAATCTCGGGACGTGTGATGAGTGAGCCGCCAATACCGAGCCCGCCCCACGAAAGTTCTTCGGTAGCGATGACCATGCCGAGGTATTCGGATTCGCCACCGGTGGCGAATCCCCCGAACTCTTCGGGCACCGAAAGTCCGAATCCGCCGAGTTCGTTGAGTCCTGCGATGATGGACTCGGGAATGTCGGCGTTCGTGCGATGGATGTGTTCGGCGTGCGGGCGCACTTGCTCCTCGGCAAACCGGTGGAACACGTTGGCGACCATCGCGAAATCCTGGTCGAGGTGACGATCACCGGGGGTCTCGGCGAGAGTGGACAGAAACGCTGGATCGCGATAGGTCGTGACAAAATCTGCGAAGGGCTCGTACCATTGCATGGCCGCGCCCCACTGCGCTTCACGTCCGAGTACGCGTCCGGCGAGGTCACTGAGCGCGAGCGCGATGAATGCCAGTGTGAGGTCGGCTTCAGTGTCGCCGTGGGCGGCATAGCTGAGATTGGCTCGCGCAGTACAAATCGCACTTGACGCGTGGGCAATGTCGTAGGCGAGCGTCTCGTGGGCGTCGACGCCACCATTTCGTGCGAGCTCGTGGACGGCCGCGTCGATAATGCTCTGAGCGTGATCGAGCAGTGTGGACGCGGCGCTCAGATCTCGGGGCGGTGATGACATAGGAGGAATTTACCTTCTGAGTTGCGAAGGCGTTGGCGACCTAGGCTGGGCGTATGAACGTCACCATGCTCCTCGCAGACTCCGCCCAGGTGGCCGACGGAAAGCTCTACATTCTTGGCGGCGGATGGTCCGTCACTGGTCCGGACCCCGTGCCTTCGGCGGTCGCGATCAAGGTCGCGGTTGATTGGCACGAATTCAATTCGCCACACCACTGGGAACTCATTCTCGAGGACGCCGATGGCCAACTGGTCACCTTCGAGACTCCCGAAGGCACCCAGACCATTGAGGTGCGCGGGGATTTTTCCACCTCGCCGCCCGCCGACGTGCCGCAAGGCACGCCCGTTGACGTTCCCATTGCGGTGAACTTCGGGCCGATCCCGCTCGCGCCGGCCTCGCGATTTACGTGGCGTCTCGTCATTGACGGGGACTCACTCCCGGGGGCGCTGGTATCGTTCACCACCCGTCCGCGCGCCGAAGCGCCGGCGCCAGACGAGGCCTAGGTCGCGAAGCGACGATAATCATGACGACGTACGATCGACCATTCGGGCGCTACTTCGAAGAGTTTGCGATTGGCGACGTTTACAAGCATTGGCCCGGCAAGACGATCACCGAAGCCGACGATCACCTCTTTTGCATGATCACCATGAACCATCATCCGCTACACACCAATGCGTGGTTCGCGGAACACGAGAGCGTCCAAAAGAAGAACGTCGTCGTCGGCAATCTGGTCTACTCCCTCGTACTGGGGATGAGTGTCCCGGACGTCTCGGGATCGGCGATTGCCAACCTCGAAGTGGAAAGTCTCATACACCGAAATCCCACGTTCCACGGCGACACGATCTACGCGGAGACACACGTGCTCGAAAAAACCCCGTCGACGTCCAAGAATGATCGCGGTGTCGTCCTCGTTGAATCCAAGGGATTCAACCAGGACGGCCTCGAAGTTTGTTACTTTCGCCGAAAGGTAATGGTGTGGAAGAAAGAATCCGCTCCCGTCCGTCAGCGACCGTACGGTGACCACGTCTGGGACTGACGAGCTCGAAATCTTTCGACGGGTTCTCGAGCGCAACGCAACGCAACTGAGGCGCGACCTTCCGTGGATTGGCTGCAACGATCCTTGGGCGATTCTCGTCAGCGAGGTCATGCTCCAACAGACCCAAGTTGCACGGGTCCTTGAACCTTGGCGTCGTTTTCTTGCCACGTTTCCAACTGCGAACTCGTGCGCGGACGCGCCGCTGGCCCAGATCCTGCAGCTTTGGGAGGGATTGGGTTATCACCGGCGTGCGAAGGCCCTGCACGGCGCCGCACGAATGATTCGCGACCAGTTTGGAGGCGAGGTGCCGCGCGACGCGGCATCACTTCTGTCGTTGCCGGGCGTGGGCCACTACACGGCGAACGCCGTTGGGTCCTTCGCATTTGGTGAGCGAGTCGCCGTACTTGACACGAACGTTGGTCGCGTACTCGCGCGCGCCGTTGCCAATCAAACGCTGGGCGCTCGTAGGGCGCAAACTCTCGCCAATGAACTTCTTCCAGAGAATGGCGTTGCAGCACATAATCAGGCGTTACTCGACCTGGGGGCTCAATTTTGTCGTTCGCGACCACTCTGTGATTCGTGTCCTCTCTCCGACGCGTGTCGATGGAACCTCGAAGGGGGCGACGATCCAGCACCTCGTAGCGCGTCGGTGTCTCGTCCGCAATCGGCGTTCGAAGGATCGGATCGCCAATTACGTGGTCGCGTGCTCGGTCTGCTTCGCCTGGGACAAGTCACATCCTCTCGCGTTGTCGCCGACGTTGCGCCGGGTGAGAACGAGCGCGTGGTCCGCATTGTCGAGAGCCTCGTCAACGACGGTCTCGTTGAGCGTAAAGGAAATCAACTGCGACTGGCTATGACCTAGAGCGCTGTCGGTGTCAGAGGGTCCGCCAGGTTCGAGTGGAGGAGTTTGCTTCATTGACGCTGGTGAGTTCACCATTAAGGTCAAACCGTGAGTTCGCTCGACATTGCAAACTACAAAGAAGTTGTTGGTCACTACGCGACCGGCGTCGTCGTGGTCACGGCTCACACGTCCGAGGGACCGGCGGGTTTCACCTGTCAAACGTTCGGCTCACTCTCGCTCGAGCCAATTCTGGTGTCCTTCACTGCTCGCTCGAACAGTAACTCTTGGCCCAAGGTACGTGAGGTTGGCGTCGTTGGCATCAACATCCTCTCCTCAGAACAAGAGGCGCTGGCTCGCGTCTTTGCGACGTCGGGTATTGACAAATTCGACGGTGTTGGTTGGACGCGAGGACCGAACGGCACACCGCTGCTCTCGGGCGCACTCGCGCACCTCGAGGGTCGGATCGTTGCGGAGAGTACGTACGGTGACCACGACATTGCCGTCGTGGAAATTGACTATGTGCTTAGCCACGCCGGCGCACCGCTCGTGTACTACCGCGGAGGATTCGGTTTCCTCGATTCTTGAGACGGGTGTTACTACGATTCCAAAGGTGAATCGATTGACTCTCTTGAGGGCTACCAAGGCGCGCCTTTCACTATGACCGCTCTCAAGGTCGCCCTCATCGTCATTCTGGTACTGCTCTTGGTCGTCGTGGCGTTACGCGTGCGCAAAGTCCGTCGCGACGAGATTAGGGCGATGGAGAAAAAGGCTGATCCTCGCCTGATGATGCCACCCGCTTCGCCGTACCAGCCCTCGAAGGGTTTTCGACTTCTCGAGCAAGACGAGGCACCTTCGTCGTTGCCTCCACCCGCTCGACCTCGCTTGGAGCCCGATCAGAAATACGTCTTCAGCGATTTTCATCCGGCGCATCTAGATGTCAATCCGTCGACCCGACCTCGTCACGATGAGGAGTGGGCGTTGACGCGGTCCGCGATCCGTCCCGGTCTCTCCTTTGGGGGAGTCCGCGCGCTGATAGTCGTCGTCGTGATCGTGTTGCTGGTCGCCGTCGTGGGTTACTACGCCCGTGACCGCTCAACCCATCACGCCACTCATCACACGACCACCACCGTTCCGATAGTTACCACCACGACGAGGCCGACTACCAATACGACTGGCTAGGAAGTGATTTCACTCAAGATGAAGGCGAGCACCTGGGCTTCGTCGCGCCACGCGTCGTAACGACCAGAAGGTCCCCCGTGACCGGCACCCATCTCGGTCTTCAGGTACGCAACGTTCTTTGGATTGGCGTCGCGAAGCTTGAGCACCCACTTGGCGGGTTCCCAAAAACCAACGCGTGAATCGTTCAGCCCCCCAGCGGCGAAGACGTGCGGATAGACACGTGGCGTGCCGTCGTCGTTCGTCGCGCGCACGTTGTCGTAGGGGGAGTAGGCCTTCATGACGTCGTAGATCTCCCGGTCCGCCACCGGGTTGCCCCACTCCTCCCACTCGAGCACGGTGAGCGGGAGCGTCTCGTCGAGGATGGTGGTGAGGCAGTCGACGAAGGGCACCTCGGCCACGACGGCACGGAAGAGTTCGGGGTCCAGGTTGGCCACCGCCCCCATCAGGAGGCCGCCGGCACTGCCCCCGCGGGCGACGAGACGGTCGGGGCTGGTCCATCCGCCCGACACCAGGTGGTGTGCGCACGCCACGAAATCGGTGAAGGTGTTGGGCTTGGCGGCGAACTTGCCCTCCTCGTACCAGTGGCGGCCCAGTTCGCCGCCACCCCGGATGTGGGCGATGGCGAAGACGAACCCCCGGTCCAGCAGGCTCAGCCGCAGCGACGAGAAGGTCGGGTCCATCGACGCCTCGTAGGACCCGTAGCCGTAGAGGAGGCACGGGGCGTCCCCGCCACCGTTACCGGGGTCACCCACCAGATCGGGCCGGTAGACGAGCGAGATGGGCACCTGCGTGCCGTCGTGCGCCGTCGCCCACTGGCGTTCGGTCCGGTAGCGGGCCGGGTCGAACCCACCCAGCACCGGCTGGCGCTTGCGCAGCGTGAGTTCGCCGGACTCGAGGTCGAGGTCGTAGACCGACCGCGGGGTGGCGAGCGAGGTGTAGCCGTAGCGGAGCACGGTGGCGTCGTACTCCGGATTGGCCTCGCCCCACACCGTGGACGGCGATTCGGGCTGCACGACCGGCGTGGAGGCTCCGGTGGCATGCTCGATCACCCGCATGCGGGTCCCGCCGTCCTCGCGCTCGTAGACGGCCAGGTACCGGTCGAAGGGATCGACGGCGTCGAGGCGGACACCTTCCCGGGCCGGCAGCACCTCGGTCCAGTGCTCCCGCCCCGGCGCGTCCTCGGGGGTCTCCATCAGGCGGAAGTCCTCGGCACCGTCGTTGGTGACGATGAGGAAACGGGCCGGACGACCCGAGGCGGGGTCGCCCCGGTCATGGTCGACGCCGTACTCGATGCCCTGGCGGCGGGGCTCGACCACCCGGAACTCCCCCTCCGGCTCGTCGGCGTCGAGGACCCGCACCTCCGAGGTCACCTTGGAGTCGAGTCCGCACAACACGAACCGGTCGTCCTTGGTGCGTCCGACCCCGAGGTAGAAGTGGTCGTCGGGCTCCTCGATCACCAGGACGTCGGTCGCGGGGTCGGTGCCCAACCGGTGGCGCCACAGCTGGTGGGGCCGCATGGCCTCGTCCACCCGCACGTAGAAGACGGTGGCGTTGTCGTTGGCCCACGCCGATCCGTAGGAGGTGTCGTCGATCGACTCGGGCGACTCGAGTCCGGTCGACAGGTCCCGGAACCGCATCGTGTACCGCTCACCGCCGGTGGTGTCGGTCGAGTAGACGAGCCAACGGTGGTCCGGGCTGATGGCGAAGTTGCCGAGGGAGAAGTAGTCGTGACCCTCGGCGAGGGTGTTCTCGTCCAGGAGGACCTGTTCGGCGTCGTCGGGACCGTCGGCCGCCCGGCGGCAGTGGATCCCGTAGCTACTGCCCTCCACGGTCCGGCCGTAGTAGAGCCACGGGCCCTTGCGGACCGGGACCGACAGGTCGGTCTCCTCGATCCGGGCGACCATCTCGGCGAACAGGGCCTCCTGCAGGGGCCGGGTGCCGGCCATGACCGCCTCGGTGTAGGCGTTCTCGGCCTC
>PKZI01000236.1 GCA_003133005.1 Acidimicrobiaceae bacterium
CGGCGAAGAGCGGAGTGATGACTACGAGATCGATTTCACGACCGACGCGCGCCCTGACGATATCGCACGCATCATGCAGCCGCGCTGCGGCGCGCTATGGGAGCAGGGTCGATCGTTTGGCACGATTGGTGGCGTGCTTCGCGCGAGTGGTGTCAAAGCGGAGGTAACGACGTTTCGATCAGAAGAGTACGTCGATCATTCACGTAAACCAGCGGTGACCTGGGGCGACTCGCTCGAGGCGGATCTCAGTCGCCGCGATTTCACGATTAACGCGCTCGCGTTGGACGTGATTGCCCTTGACGCGCAGACGCCAGGTGTCCAGACGCTATTTGATTTTTACAATGGATTTGACGATCTTCACGAGCGACGTCTGCGAACCCCGATTGCGCCGGAGATTCTCTTCAGCGACGACCCGTTGCGTATGCTTCGAGCCGCACGCTTTGCCGCGAGGTTTCGTCTCAGCATCGATCCTTTGATCGAGACGGCCGCCACAGCCATGGCCGAGAAGCTTTCCATCGTCTCTGTTGAGAGGATTCGAAGTGAACTCGACCTGTTGATGTTGACCGAACAGCCCTCTATTGGTCTGGATTTTCTGGTGCGCACCGGATTGGCCGATCAATTTCTTCCAGAGCTTCCCAAACTTCAGTTGGAACAGGATCCAATTCATCATCACAAGGACGTCCTAAAGCACACGTGGGCGGTGGTTGATAAGACGTCGCCGTCGCTGGTGTTACGCCTCGCGGCGTTGTTTCACGACATTGGCAAGCCCGCGACGAGGGCGATCACTAGTGAGGGTGTCACATTTCGCTTCCATGAAGTGGTGGGAGCAAAAATGACGCGCAAGCGCATGGTT
This sequence comes from Acidimicrobiaceae bacterium, assembly GCA_003133005.1. Lineage (GTDB taxonomy): Bacteria > Actinomycetota > Acidimicrobiia > Acidimicrobiales > RAAP-2 > RAAP-2. Next base: position 854 of record PKZI01000236.1, read on the forward strand.
GCCCTTAAGTATCCCCAGGCCGTCGTCGATGACGTGTCGATGCTCGTCGAACTCCATCTTCGATTTCATACCTACAAAATGGGTTGGAGCGATAAGGCGGTGCGTCGCTACGTACGCGACGCGGGTCCGTTACTCGCGGAATTGAATGAACTCACCCGCTGTGACGCCACAACCCGCAACGTGCGCAAAGCGGCCGTCCTCGCCCAACGGATGGACGAACTCGAAGAACGAATTGCCGAGTTGCGCGAGTTGGAGGACCTCAATTCGCTGCGACCCGCGCTCGACGGTATTGCCGTTATGAAGGTTCTCGGTATCGGTCCCGGCCGGGACGTGGGCCGGGCGTTGGACTTTTTGATGGAGATTCGACTCGACGAAGGTGAAATCAGCGCCGATGAGGCAACGGCGCGACTGCTCGCGTGGTGGCAAGAGCAGTCGCCTTCTGAGTAGTACGTATCTCGCTCGTCATCAGGAGCGACGACGACCTAGGGCCAGACGAGGTTCTCCGCCCCATCGTTGGCGAAAGACTCGACCATCTTTTGGGCCACGTCGTCGTGATATTGCACGGGCGGCGACTTCATGAAATAGGCAGAGGGTCCAATAATGGGACCGCCGATACCTCGATCAAGTGCGACCTTGGCGCAGCGAACCGCGTCGATGATGACGCCGGCCGAGTTTGGCGAGTCCCACACTTCGAGCTTGAGTTCGACGTTCAGCGGGACGTCGCCGAAGTTGCGTCCCTCCATGCGGATATAGGCCCACTTTCGATCTTGTAGCCACGGCACGTGGTCGCTTGGTCCAATGTGCACGTCGTCGGGACCGAGGGTGCTGCTCTCCAGCTGGGACGTCACTGCTTGGGTTTTGGAGATCTTCTTTGATTCGAGGCGCTCGCGATCGAGCATGTTCTTGAAGTCCATGTTGCCACCAACGTTCAGTTGGTACGTGTGGTCAAGGGCAAGCCCGCGGTCCTCGAAGAGTCGCGTGAGTACACGGTGAACGATCGTGGCGCCCACTTGACTCTTGATGTCGTCGCCGATGATTGGCACACCCGCGTCGGCGAACTTCTTCGCCCAGACGGGATCCGAGGCAATGAAGACTGGAATCGCGTTGACGAACGCAACGCCGGCGTCGATCGCGGCCTGGGCGTAAAAACGCTGGGCCTCTTCGGAACCCACGGGCAGGTACGAAACGAGGACGTCGGCTTTCGTGTCACGAAGCACTTGTGCAACGTCATCGGGTTCGAAGGGAGACTCTTCGATCACGGCGCGGTAGTACTTGTTCAAGCCGTCCATCGTGGGTCCGCGACGAACCGTCACGCCGAGTGTGGGGACGTCAGCGAACTTGATGGTGTTGTTCATTCCACCTTCGATGGCCTTACCGAGGTCAGTTCCGACCTTGGACGCGTCAACGTCAAACGCTGCGACGAAATCGAGGTCACTGACGTGATAGCCGCCGAGTTCGACGTGCATTAAGCCAGGGACGTTGTCCCCCTGCTTAGCGTCTTTGTAATACGTGACGCCCTGAATGAGCGAGCTGGCGCAGTTTCCAACGCCCGCGATGGCCACGCGAATTCTTTCCATGGCTTCCCTTTCTTACTTCGCCTCTTGGGCGAATTCCGATTGATTCTTTCGTTCGGTGGCCAACAGGCTGTCAATCCACGCGAGGTCCAACTCGACGCCCTGCGCTGCGTGTTGCATCACGCTGCGCGCGTAGGTGTCGAGTTTGTCGTTGTTGGCGCCAGTGCGTACTTCGGCGAGTCGGCCAACGAGATCAGTGCGGCGCCGCTCCAAGAGTCCGACGCGAAGATTTGGCGTGAGGTACTTGGCGAGCGCCATGCGAAGCGA
>PKZI01000170.1:0-337 GCA_003133005.1 Acidimicrobiaceae bacterium
GACTCGCCATTCCTTCAAACATGTTTTGTTCATCGCGCAGAACGAACGCGGCTCTGGTCGTTGATGGCATCGGGATCTCGGCGAGGACGTCGCCTGAGGCGCCGCTTCGCACTGCGTCAAGAATCTCACTCACTCCGGCGAGGTTAGTAGGAGCGCCCGTCAACGTTCATGTCCCCAAGAAAGTTCATGTCTGTGGGATCAGAAGAGTCGCCGTGGTCACCAACGCCAAGCGACGGGTATGTTTAAAGAAGCCGTACCACTTTCTTTTCACAAGGGGGATTCGCATGTCGCGCAGCGTCATTGTCGCAGGAAGCCGCACCGCCATTGGAAAGCTCTC
>PKZI01000170.1:407-6454 GCA_003133005.1 Acidimicrobiaceae bacterium
GTCAAAGGTGGCGTCCCAATGAGCGTCAACGCGACGACGATCAACAAAGTCTGTCTTTCGGGCCTGCAAACGATTTATCTCGCTGACCTCATGATTCGTGCGGGTGAAGCAGACATCGTCATCGCGGGCGGCATGGAATCAATGACGAACGCGCCATACTTATTGCCCGGCGCACGTGCGGGTTATCGCCTTGGCGATCAGACGGTCATCGATTCGATGATGTTCGATGGACTCACCTGCGCCTTCGACCAGTGCGCCATGGGACTCTCGACCGAGCGTTACAACAACGGACGAATTTCCCGTGCCCGCCAGGACGAGTTTTCTGCTCGCAGTCATCAACTCGCCGCCGCAGCGATTTCCTCGGGAAGATTCAAAGAGGAGATCGTCAGTGTGTCGGTCCCCCAACGAAAGGGGGACCCGAAGATTGTTGACACCGACGAAGGTGTTCGCGCAGAGACCACCGTTGAGTCCTTGGGTCAACTCCGCGCGGCCTTCGAAAAGGACGGCACCATTACCGCGGGTAACGCATCACAGATTTCCGACGGTGCGGCAGCCGTGCTCGTCATGTCCGAGGATCGGGCCCGTGCGCTCGGGCTCTCGCCAATTGGCGAACTGGTGAGCTACGGCCAGGTCGCCGGTCCTGACACGTCACTACTTAATCAACCATCGAATGCAATAGAAAAGGCGGCCGCGAAGGCGGGCCTGGACGTGAAGGGCATCGACCTCTTCGAGATCAACGAGGCCTTCGCTGCGGTGGGTCTCGCTTCGGTCGACGCGCTCGGCATCGACGAAGACAAGGTGAACGTCAACGGCGGCGCCATTGCGCTCGGTCACCCAGTGGGAATGTCGGGCACGCGAGTGGCCCTCACGGCGCTGCTCGAACTGCAGCGACGTGGTGGCGGTATCGCAGCCGTCGCGCTCTGTGGCGGCGGAGGCCAAGGCGACGCCGCGATTCTTCGCACTCTCTAATCGGGAACGCAACTGTCGACGAGCTCGTACGTACCAAGACCAATCTGAGCGTTCTCCTCGAGTGCCAAAACATACGCACCCGCCAGAGGGTAACCGTCACGAAGAATTGACTTCGGCGTCTTCTTCGCGAGCAACACGAGCAATTCGAGCACCGAGGGATTGTGCGCCACAACGAGCAACGACGAATGCACGGGATCAATCGAGGCGAGGTCAATGAGAATGTCCTCAGCGGAAACGTCGCGCGCGCCGTTGTAGATCAGGTCACTGTAGTGACACTGCGCGACGAAAGGCGTCCCGTCAAACGATCGAGCGTACGTCTCACGAGTTCGCGCGGCACTGCTTACGAGCGCCGTCGTTGGACCGAAGCGTGCGAGAGCGTCGTTGTCGAGCGCCCAGGACCGAAGTTGCACACACTGACGAATGCCGCGGTCACTCAAAGTGCGTTCGTAATCCGATTGACCCGCGCGCGCGGGCGTCGCCTTGGCGTGTCGGACGATCGTGAGGTAGCGCACCGCACTAGTTTTACCAAACGTGAGCGAGGCCTCTCGTCGAATAGCGTGGCGTCGTGCACGCGTCGCTCACGTATTTTCAAGCCGTGATTATGGGCCTCGTCCAAGGCCTTACCGAACTTTTCCCCGTGTCGAGTCTCGGCCACGGTGTCCTCGTGCCAGCGCTACTCGGTTGGCACAATCTCGTTAACAGCCAGTCCCAGTCCGAGTCCTTCTTTCTCGTATTCCTCGTGGGATTGCACGTCGGCACGGCTGTGGGGCTCATCGTCTATTACCGAGCGACCTGGTTCGCGCTTTTTCGCGGCCTCTTTCGTCAACTTGGCGACGTGCCACGCAACGGAATTCGTTCGCTGTGGCGACTGAACACTCCTGAAACGGACGCCAACTATCGACTTCTATTCGTTCTAGCGCTCGGCAGCATTCCGGTTGGCATCGCGGGCGTGCTGCTTGAACGCAAACTCCGTGTGCTCTTCGACAAGCCCCTCGCTGCAGCCGCGTTTCTCTGCGTCAACGGCGTCATCCTGCTCGTGGGTGAACGACTTCGTCGTAATGTTGGTCGTCACGCCCGTTTCAAACGCATTGCCGCAATGACGCCGCTCAACGCTCTGGTCATCGGGTCCTCACAGATCTTCGCGCTCTTCGCGGGTATTTCGAGAAGCGGCGTCACGATGGTGACAGGGTTGTCGAGCGGACTCGACCACGAAGAGTCAGCCAATTTCGCATTTCTCCTCGCCACCCCCGTGATCTTGATGGCGGGTCTCTACAAATTGCCGTCGCTCATGGGCTCGCTCGGTGACGGCGTTCGAACTCAAACACTCGTGGGTGCCCTTTGTGCGATGGTCGCCGCATACATCGCGGTGAACTTCCTCGCGAAGTGGTTCACGACGCGAAACTTGGTGCCGTTCGGGATTTACAGTCTCGTGGTGGGCGCGCTCTGTCTGGTGCGCTTCGCCTAGTCCGCGAGGATCCGGCGACCATCAATTGCTCGACCCAAGGTCAGATCATCGGCGAACTCGAGGTCGCCACCCACGGGTAGCCCGCTCGCGGGTTGGGAAACAATGAGCCCGGGCACCTGCAGTAATCGACTCAGGTACATGGCGGTCGCGTCGCCTTCGAGGTTGGAATTGAAGCAGAGAATGACCTCTTTCACGGGACCGTTTAAGCGATGAATGAGCTCTTGGATGCGAAGACGATCTGGCGTTACTCCTTCGAGAGGATTGAGTAACCCGTGCAGCACGTGATACGTACCGTGAAAGGCGCCCGAGCGCTCGACGGCGAGCACGTCGGGCGGGCTCTCGACGACGCATATCGTCGTTTGATCACGACGATCATCCGCGCATATCGGACACAGGCCGCCGGCTTCGGCGATATTGCAACAGCGCTCACAAAAGGCGAGCTTGGACTTCATGTCCCCGAGTGACTCGGCGAGACGCGCGACGTCCTCGTTGGGCTGGCGCATGAGCCAAAAGGCGATTCGCTGCGCAGACTTTGGTCCCACGCCGGGGAATCGACCTAATTCGTCGACCACGGCTTGGAGTGGTGGCGGATAGTTCAACGAATCTCCTCGGCACCGGGAAACATCTCCGTGATCAAATGATCCGCGGCCGACGCAACGCTCACGACACTTTCGTCGGACGAGTACACCTCATCTTCAATCTCGGTCTCCGTGACGGGCGCTCTCTTCGGACGCGAAGCCGGCGTGGGAGTTGAGAGAACGATTGAGGTGTCGACAACCCACGCGATAGTGAGCGGACTCTTGAATTCGTGCTCGAGCGCTCCCCGAAGTCCTTGCACGATCATCTCCGTGTTCTGGCGCATCTCTTCGCTGGCCAGCGCAATGGTGAGACAATTTCCGTCGAGGGAACGAACTTCGGCGGCCTTTAACAACAGCTGCGCCGATCGGGACGTGCGCGGCACTACACGCTGGATAAACCGATCACGCACGTCATTGAAATCAAACACGTCCTCGACTACGACCGTCGGCGTTGGACTTGATTCCTCGTCGTTCGGTTTTGAACTCGAGAGCTCGGCGTGATTAGCGCCTTCCTGAAGTACCGCGACTTCGCTCACGCTGGTCGTACCAATCGGCCGAAGCGGCTCACGACGGGGCGTCTCGGGTACCACCACTGAAGATCTCGCTGCTCGCTCGAGCTTCGCGAGTCGCTCGGCGAGGGCGTCAATGGAAGGATCGAGTTCAGGCTTTACGAGGCGAACGAGCGCCACCTCAAGAATCACAAGTTTGTCGGGGGCACTCTTCATCTCACGCATCGCCCGCCCAAAGGTCTCGAGTATCCGCACGGTGCGCACAAGACCCACGGCTGATCCCCACTCCACGAGCCGCGCCCGTTCGGTGTCGACCACATCGGCGACTTCGGGAGCCACCTGTAGAAGAAACGCCTGACGCACTTCGCCCGCAAAACTCTCGGCTAACTGCTCAAGGTCCCATCCCCCTTGACGAAGTACCGACAGCGCCCGAAGGGCCTGGATAGCGTCTTCGTCACGAAGTGCTCGGAAAAGTCCCTCGAACTGAGGTTGCGCGTCGCTCAGCGAACCCGTCGCGACGAGTTGGTCGAGCGAACTGAGTGCGTCGCGCGCAGAACCTCGCCCCAGACGAACCGCCGTCTCGATCGTTGCGTCGTCGACACTCAAACCCGCCGCGCCCTTAACGTCACGGAGCAAGTCCTTCAGCGTGTCGCCACCAATGAGACGGAACTCGAGCTGCTGGGTCCGCGAGCGAATGGTGGGCAACACCTTGTGGGGATCAGTCGTCGCGAGCACGAAGACCACGTGCTGAGGCGGCTCCTCGAGCGTCTTGAGCAACGCCGCTGACGCGGCCTTGGACAGCTGGTGAACTTCGTCAAAGATGTACACCTTCCAGCGTCCAGGTGTGCCGTGCCAGGCGCCCGCAGTGATTTCACGAATATCATCGACCCCGTTGTTCGACGCAGCGTCAAGTTCAGTGACGTCGAGCGACGACCCTTTGGCGATTGCGAGACAACTCGCACACACGCAGCACGCGTCGCCGTCCTGGGGATTCTCGCAATTCAACGCTTTAGCAAGAACTCGCGCAGCGGTCGTCTTACCGGTGCCCCGCGGGCCCGAGAAAAGGTAGGCGTGTGAGACTCGATTGTTTCGCACCGCACCTTGGAGCGCACGCACGACGTGATCTTGACCGCGGATCTCGGCGAAACGCTGGGGTCGAAAGCGACGGTAGAGCGCGGTCACCCCGTCAACGGGATTGGGGATTGGATTTACTTCGGCCACTCTCGCATGCTAATTGGGCACTGTAAGTCGCCGAGGTCCAAAGCAGTGGTCAGGCGATCCGTGGCACCCGGCGCAATCCGCTGAGAGCTGCTGGCTTCCACCCCTGACTCGGTTCACGAACGGCCGTCGCACGGGACCCGACCACCGCTGTGGACCTCGGCGATAACGAGGCTACTGGACTCTCGCTCTGCGGGACTCGGGTAGCCTTGCAAGCCGGTAGTAATTCGGGAGGAGTGCGAGAGCGGCCGAATCGGCACGATTGGAAATCGTGTGAAGGGAAACCTTCCGTGGGTTCAAATCCCACCTCCTCCGCCACTGGTTGTTTACGAAAGTGGGGCTCAACAAGTAACGAAACCCCAATTTGAAAACGGCTACAGAGAAAGCGAGCGAATCGGTACAACCGCAACGTTGTCTTCGCGCACGTAGCCATAACCGGACATACAGATAACACAGAGAATTGCGGGAGCTCTCCTCTTGGCGGTATCAATTCCATCGGCGAAACGAAGCAGCGAGGCTACGCCTTCCTCGATCAATTTCTCTCCGCCAAGTTTGACTTCAAAAATACCGCGATACGTCTATGGCTGCTCGACGGCGACGTGCGCCTCGGCGAAGGCGTGGCGATCGGCCGGCGCGTGAAGATCACCGGCCCGTCGGTGATCGGCGACGGCGTGCGCATCGGTGACGGCGCGGTGCTCCAACACTCGATCGTCTGGGACGGCGTCACGCTCGGCGACCGCGTACGGATCACCAATTCGATCATCGGGATCGGCTACGACGTGCCCGCGGATACCTCGCTCGTCGACCGCGTCGTCGCGAACGAACCGATCGCGACTTAGCCCGCCGGTTCGTGGCCCGCGAGCCACGCTTTGAAGGCGTCGAACGGCAGCGGATGCGACACGGAGAATCCCTGGATGTAGGTGCATCCGTGCGCGCGCAGCCACGCAAGTTCGCCCGGCGATTCGACGCCCTCGGCCAACGATTCGAAGCCGAACCGTTCGGCGATCGAGATGATGGTTTCCGCGATCGTTCGATCGTGCGGATCGGCGTCGAGACCGGACACGAAGCTGCGATCGATCTTGACGATGTCGACCGGCAGTCGCTTGAGCGACGAGAGCGACGAATAGCCGGTACCGAAATCGTCGATCGCGATTCGCACCTTGAGCCGGCGCAGAGCGCGGCATACGTGGCGCGTCGCTTCCACGTCACGCATGGCATCGGTTTCGGTGATCTCGACGCCGATGTTCTCCAACTTCACGCCGCGACGGGCGGCGTCGGTAAAGGCGCGCACGAGGCCCGTCGAACTGG
>PKZI01000088.1 GCA_003133005.1 Acidimicrobiaceae bacterium
GCCGTGATGACGACGGAGCTACGCAAGACGTCCTTGGTGGCGACCGGGCGAAGGTGACGTTCCTCGCCGAGGATGGTGTCGACCCACTTCTCGCGGTTCGAAGTAATCGTCTTGACGACGTCGTCCAACAACTTGCCCGAAAAGCCCTTGCTTCGATAGAGCTCAGTGACCTCGNNGGACGTGTAGCCAACGGCGCCCATGGAAATTGACTCAGTGATCGCGGCGGAGAATCCTGTGGCAAGGAGCACCGTGTGGTCACCGCCACCGGAAATCACGCCGAGGATGATGCCAAGGATGTTGACGAGTCCGTCCTGGCCACCCAAGATGACGTCACGCAGCCAGTCAGCACCGCCTGAGTGTGCGTGGACCGCGCGTCGACCTGCTCGTCGATGGGGCGTGGGCGTCGCTGACCTATCGTGTCCGGCGACGGCTCGACCGAGACGTGTAACGGGCGTCGAGGGCGACGGGTCCGGACCCGGCTCGCTGACCTTCATGAGTTCAACCTTGCGTTAAAGCATTGGATCATGTCGTGTGCGCCCCTTCCTTCGTTGCGACGGTCTTGCCAAGCGCCACGGTCGCTACCAAGCGATTGATGAGAAAAGCAGTGCCATCAACAATCGCACACGTCCGAGGACGGCGACTTGATACCTCTCGCCAAATCTCGGCAGAGAAAGCGACGTGCCCACTACAGCGAGGTACGAACTCGCTTGACAGTGGACACGCGCGGCAGAAGTATTGCGGTCATGAAGCACGATGACGACGCCGCACTTCCGACGGCCGAACCGCCTTTGGAATTTGACGTCTACGAACTCGTGCTGCTTCGTCGAGGTGATCGTGCGACCGCGATCGATGGAGACGAACTCGAACGTTTGCAGGGCCAACATCTCGGGCATCTCGCGGCCATGAAAGATGCCGGACACCTCAGGGTCGCTGGTCCGTTGAGTGAACAGCCCGATGACGACTGGCGTGGTGTGAGTCTCTATCAGGTCGGTTCACTCGACGAGGCCCGTCGGCTCGCCGAGTCCGACCCCTCGGTGCGTGCGGGTCGACTGAGAGTTGACGTGATGCATTGGTATACCGAGAAGGGTGCCGTTACATTTCCACAATGAGTTCCGCGGGTCATAGAAATCAGGCGGTTACGGCGTGGCGGGCTCGACGAGATCGCCACGGATGATGACGACGAACCACGCCGACATCGCGGGACTCAACGATGTCGTTTCGCAACTTGCGTCAACGTCGAGCGAGGTTGACCAAATGGTCCGAGTGCCAGAGGAGAACTTCGCCACCCTCGCCGCCGCGGGACTCTACGGTGCGCTCGCGCCGTCCTCGGCGGGGGGTTTGGGACTTGAACGCGAAGGATTCTGTGACCTCATCGAGCAATTGGCGTCAGCGTGCCTCGCCACGACGTTTGTCTGGATTCAACACTTTCGACTGCTGCGCGCAGCATTGGACGACCAGTCACCCGAGTGGTTACGCGACCGCGCGTCAACGTTGATATCGGGCGAACTGAGGGGCGGCGTGGTACTCGGATCGCTCCTACCGGGACCCACGAGACTTCGCGCGACCGAGACGAGTACCGGCTGGCGTCTCGACGGCGTGGCGCCGTGGGTGAGTGGATGGGGGAGTGTCGACGCCTTGCTCCTCTCGGCGCGCGGTGCAGCGAACGAGGTCCTGGGCTTCTATCTTCCCGCACAAGAGTGCGAGGGACTGCGTGTGACGCCTCAGCGGCTCGCGGCGATCAACGCGACCGCGACGGTGCGCCTCGAATTCGACTCGCTGGACATGCCTGGGGACGTGCTGGTCAATCGAGTCAACTATGCGCCCGAGAGCGAACCTGTCGGTGCACTTCGCGGCAATGGCTCGCTCGCACTTGGAATTACACGTCGCTGCACGACGTTGCTCGGCCCGACGTCGTTGGATGACGAACTCGCTGCGCACCGCGACCAACTCGATCGCGCCGATGCGGCGTCGATGCCCGCGGCACGAGCTCGAGCGTGTGAGTTGGCGCTACGCGCAGCCCACGCGCTGAGCGTCGCGCGCGGAAGTACGTCAGTGCTGTATGGCGACGTCGCCGAGCGGAGTTCCCGCGAGGCGTCGTTACTCTTGACCTTTGGCAGTCGTCCCGCGATACGTGCGTCGCTTTTGGATCTCTTTCATGCGTCGCCGCGTTGAAAGGAAGTACTCCACTTCGCCAGCGTGAAGCGACCACTTCAAAATCGAGAACTACGCGACAAGTAGCGTGGCGCCCATGACAAAACTCAGTCACCGGATACCCACGACGCCTTGGCGCGCGAGTGGGACGTGGGCGCTGCGACCTCGAATGGTGCTGCCACTTGTGCTGGGACTTTCGATGTTTGGTCTGGGAGAAGGACTACTCGTGGTCGCGCATTGGGGGGCGACGCCGTGGACCGTCTTCGCCCAAGGAATTGCGCGCCACGCACACATCTCGCTCGGCTGGTCGACCGCCGCAATCAGCTGCGTGGTGCTCGTCTTGTGGTTTCCACTTCGTGAGCGGCCAGGTTTTGGCACGATCGCCAATCTGATCATCATCGCGTACGTGCTCGACCTGAGCTCATCGTCGCTCGCTGAGCCGAGCAACGACGTTCTTAAGGCGATCTACGTGGTCGTGGCCGTGCTTCTCATCGGTGTCGGTAGCGCCCTGTATCTCACGTGTGGGCTTGGACCTGGTCCGCGCGACGGACTGATGACGAGTCTTCACCGCCGATTTGGCATCAGTGTCGTGTACGTGCGACTCACCCTTGAAGTCGCGGTCTTGGTAATTGGTTGGCTTCTCGGTGGCACTGTCGGTGTCGGGACCGCGTTCTTCGACGCGACGATTGGCTTCTGCATTGGACTCAGCCTTCGGGTATTGGACGTGGCGGTGGAAAAAAGGTGATCAGCGGCGGTCATTTCGCGCAATTTCTCGTCGCGTCAGTCATCATCATCCTCGCACCAGGACCCAGCGTGTTGTTCACGCTCGCACGCGGCGTGGCGTGGGGAAGGTCGGTCGCGGTCCTCACGGTACTGGGCATCAATGTCGGCGCACTGCTGTTGTCACTCGTCGTCGCTTTGGGACTGGGTCCGCTACTCACACACTCCAAGCCACTGTCCATTGCGCTCCAGCTGGTCGGCGGGCTCTATCTTGTGTGGCTCGGTTTCGATGCGTTGCGTCACCGCGAGGCACACGCCCAAGCGATGACGGAGCGTGAAGATCGACGTCCCTCACGTTTCCAGATCATCCGTCAGGGATTCACTGTGGGGATTCTTAACCCTAAGACGCTGATCTTTTTCGCCGCGGTGTTTCCGCACTTCGTCGATCGCACGAACGGCAACGTGACTCTGCAACTCGTGATCTTTGGCTGCGTCTTTTGCGCGAAGGCGTTCGTGTGTGATTCAACGTGGGGAATCGTTGCGGGAACGGCCCGTCAGTGGCTCACGGCGTCACCGAAGCGCTTGGTTGTCTTGCGCTCGATTGGTGGTGCCGTCATGTGCGTGCTTGGTGTGGTCATCCTGGTGAGTGCGGCGATTTCCTAGAAAGGATGCACTGCGCCGCGACGTGGCGCATCTTCCTACACTGCTTGAGGCGATGGAGACCCAATGAGTATGCACGGCGGCGGCGCGGGGGGCGCTCGCATGGGTATGCGCGGTATGACGCGCAACCGTGACATCCTCGAACACCGAATAAAGAAGGGCACGTTTCCGCGAATACTTAAGTTCGCCCGTGTCTACAAAGCGGCGCTGATCGTCTTCATCACCGCCGTGATCCTCGACGCGATCGTCAGCTCCGTGTCGCCGTTGTTGCTGCGCGAGATCATCGATGTTGGTATTGCGAAACACCGCGAGAACCTCATCATCGGTCTGTCGTTACTCACGGCCGGCCTCGCGATTTTTGACGCGATCCTTTCACTCTTCGAACGCCGCATCTCGGCGGTGATTGGCGAGAGTCTGATCTTTGACCTGCGTGCGCGGGTCTTCCAGCACATTCAAGAAATGCCGATTGCCTTCTTCTCGCGCACGCAGACCGGTGCGCTAATCAGTCGACTGAACAACGACGTCATCGGCGCGCAGCAGGCCTTCACGGACCTCTTCTCGAACGTCGTGGGCAACTTGATGCTGGTCGCGATCATCCTTGGCACCATGTTCTACCTGAGTTGGCAGATCACGTTGGTCGCTCTCGTTCTGTTGCCCGTGTTCCTCATACCAGCGCGTCGAGTGGGCCGAAAATTGGGCACGCTCTTTCAGCGCGGGATGGAACTCAACGCGGAGATGAACATGGTCATGAGCGAGCGGTTCAATGTCGCGGGCGCCATGGTCGTCAAGCTCTTTGGTCGACCCAAGGACGAGATCGAGCATTTCGACGATCGAGCGGGCCAGGTCCGCGACATCGGCATTCGTCAGGCGACGTACCAGCGGTTCTTCTTCATCGCGCTTTCGCTCACCGCGTCGTTGGCAACGGCCTTCGCCTACGGTTTCGGTGGCGTCGAGGTGNNGGGCGCCTCTACGGTCCGTTGACCCAATTGTCGAACCTCAACATTGACTACATGTCCGCCATGGTGAGTTTCGAGCGACTCTTCGAAGTGCTCGACCTCGAGCCAATGATCAAAGAGAGCCCCGACGCCGTGCCGATCCCTGACGGACCCGCGCGGCTCGAATTCAAGGACGTGACTTTCTCGTACCCGGGGGCTGAGGAGGTGTCCCTCGCGTCCCTAGAAGCCGTCGCGACGCTCGAGACCACGCCGAGGACCCAGGTGATCTTCGACGTGAGCTTCGTCGTCGAACCGGGATCGATGACCGCGCTCGTGGGTCCCAGTGGCGCCGGCAAGACAACCCTTTCGATGCTGGTCTCACGTCTCTACGACATTGACAGCGGCGCCGTCTTGATTAACGGTGTGGACGTGCGCGACGCGACGACGGCGTCGCTCAACGCCACCGTCGGCGTGGTCACCCAAGATCCGCATCTCTTTCACGACACGATCCGAGTCAACCTGATGTTCGCCAAACCCGACGCGACGAGCGAAGAGATCGAAACCGCGTTGCGTTCGGCACAGATCTGGCACCTCGTCGAGACTCTGCCGCTCGGGTTGGACACCGTGGTCGGTGAACGGGGCTATCGACTCTCCGGAGGCGAGAAGCAGCGTGTCGCACTCGCGCGATTGTTGTTGAAGTCACCGCGTCTCGTGGTGCTCGACGAAGCAACGGCGCACCTCGACGC
>PKZI01000173.1 GCA_003133005.1 Acidimicrobiaceae bacterium
AAGATACGAGGACCCCTGGGTCACGAGGACAAAGATGATCGGTATCGCTGCGAGACGGAAGATCGTGCATCACGTGGTCGTGCCCCCATGCGCTACGAGCATGCGCGGTATCGTCAACGGTTCAAGCGATTAACAATGAGCGCAACTCATTGTTGCATCCTCGCGCGCGAAAAAGGCACAGACATGGTGAGTGAGTACGAGGCAGAGTGCGTATTCGAGTCGTCGTGTGATTTGGGCGAGTGCGCTCGGTGGGACGAGGTGCGTCACGAGCGCTCGTGGGTCGATGTCACGCAAGGTCGGTTTTTTCGCGCGAGCGTCGATCGCAGTGACGTGCGACTCGTTCGCACCTACCAACTCGAAGGATTTCTTGGGGCGGTCGCGCCCTTTCGCCAACGAAGTGACGGGTGGATCATTGCGCGCCGTCGCACGATAGCGAGATTGAGTGTGGAAGGTGACGTAATTGAATTATGCGCTCCCGAGCCTGCGACGACCGTGGAAGTTCGAATGAACGATGGCGCCTGTGACCCCTTCGGGCACTTCTGGATTGGCACGATGGCAATGGATGAAGTCTCGAGCGCGGGGAGTCTCTTTCGAGTGACGTCATTGAATTGCGAACGAGTGTTAGACGGCGTGACGATCTCAAATGGACTTGGTTGGAGTCCCGACGCTCGAAACCTTTATTACGTCGATAGTGGACCGGCGACGATTTTTCACTTCGACGTGGACTCGAACGGACAGATCAGCGGACGTCGTCCGTTCACGACCTTTCACGCGGGCGTCGACGGAGTGCCCGACGGTCTTTGCGTCGACGTCGAGGGAGCGCTGTGGGTGGCGATGTGGGATGGGGGAGAAGTTCGACGCTACGCACCCAACGGCGAACTACTTGCGAAGGTCCAACTCCCGGTTGATCGGCCGACGAGTTGTGCGATCGGGGGCACGAACGGCACGACGCTCTACGTGACAACGGCGCGCACGGGTCTGTCGCAATCGACGCTCGAAGGCCAGCCGCTCGCGGGGGGCATTTTCAGTGTTGACATCGGAGTGACGGGGCTTCCACTTAACGCCTTTGACCCCGAAGTGGTCTCCTGAGGACGAAGAGCGACGTCACGGATCGACGTGGTGTCGTCGAGAGTTCCTCGTGCGAACACACTCGCGACGGCGACGACTCAAGTCCTCGATGGCAAGGATCATCGCTGTGAGGTCGCTCTAGTATCGCAAGGATGACTTCTTCGCTCGACGGTCGCACGGCGCTCGTCACTGGCGCGAGTCGCGGCATTGGGCTCGCCATCGCGCAGCGTCTCGTGCTGGCGGGTGCTCGCGTGGTGATCTCGTCGAGGCGGCAGGACAATTTGAATGAGGCCTTGGCAACATTCGATCGAGGAGCCTCGGTGCACGCGATTGCCGCACACGTGGGCACGCGCTCCGACGCCGATCGGCTCGTCATGCAGACCATAGAGCATTTTGGATCTCTCGACATACTCGTCAACAACGCAGCAACCAATCCGTACTTTGGTCCATTGGTCGACATCAGTGACTCACAGATGCAAAAGACCTATGAGGTCAATCAGACCTCGGTCCTCACCCACAGTGCCGCTGCGTNNGCGTGGGAGTTAGGGCCCCATGTTCGAGTGAACGCCATCGCACCGGGTTTGGTGCGCACCGAACTCGCCCGTGGATTATGGGAGAACAACGAGGCCGACGTCGCTCGCCATATCCCGCTTGGACGCGTGGGCGAACCCGATGACATTGCGGGTATTGCCGAAGTGCTGGTGAGTGACCAGTCATCGTGGCTTACCGGTCAGGTCATCATCGTCGATGGCGGTACGACGAATCAGCCAACGGGAGGCGTCTCCTAAAGCAGCGAGGTGAGTTCGCCGCGACGAATCTTGCCGTTGCTGGTGCGAGGAATCGCCTTGACCCGCCGGACCTCCTTGGGCTTGGCCCAAGGTCCGTNNGACTCGCGGCGTCGCCAACGACCAGCGCGACGACGCGTTGGCCCCACTCGGGATCGTCCACACCAAGGACCGCGACGTCCTCAACTCCCGGAACGCTCGCGATGATCGTCTCGAGATCCTCGGGCCAAATTTTTTCGCCACCCGTGTTGATCACGTAGCCGAGGCGACCGCGCACTGTCACTCGGCCGTTTGCTACGTCGCCAGCGTCGCCCGTGGGGAACCAATCATCACGACCATCAGATCCAATGATGCGTGGTCGAGCCTCATGACGATACGAGCGAAATAACGTGGGAGATCGCACGATGATTTGGCCATTCGCGCTCTCAACGTCAACGCCGGGTAGGGCGATCCCGTCATAGACCACGCCCGAACCAGTTTCAGTCATGCCCCACGTGGCGACGACGTTGGCGTCGACGGTACTTGGCGGACGCGCGCCTCCGAGGAGGACCCTTTCGTAGGCTCTCAGATCGTGTCGGGCGAGCTGGGTTCGCACCACGGCGATGTGGGTCGCACCATTTCGCACGCCGTTCGCGAGATCGTCGACGTCGCCCCACACGAGGGTGGCGTCCGCGAAAATCGAGCGCAACACAACGGCGAGACCTCCGATGTGGTTGGCGGGCAGACACGGGAACCACACGGGAGTTCTCGTACCGCGCAAAAACGATTGGGTGAGGGTCGCACTCGCGCTCAGCGCGGACCAGGACAACTGTGCGGCTTTGGGGGTGCCACTCGAGCCCGACGTCAAAATGACGAGTCCAATGTCGTCTTCAACCATGCGACCTTGGGGACGAATAACGCGACCTTCGGGCGAAAGAATTTCTCCTGCACCCAAGAGTTCAAGTTCAGCCCTCGTTCGCGCGGAACTCACGCGTTGGTCGAGGACGCAAAACGGCGTGGCGGAATTCACGCATTCGCGAATGGAGCGTTCGAGTTCGAGTCCGAGCGCGAGGTCGAGGGCGAGCAAGGAACGCACTTAGTGACATTAGGTCCCTGCGACTAGTTTTGATGGAAAGGGGGCTCCACGTGGCGTCAATTCGACACGAGATTCGCATCAACGCTGCGCCCGACAAGGTCTGGAACGTCGTGACGC
>PKZI01000149.1 GCA_003133005.1 Acidimicrobiaceae bacterium
CTCATTTTTAATCGAGGCTCCCTAGGATTTCTTGCGGCTGTAGCTCAGCGGAGTAGAGCATCGGGCTTCGGAACCTAGTGTCGGGTGTTCGAATCCCTCCAGCCGCACCACGGAAAATGCGCGGTGCAGAAGTGAAATCTCACAAATAAGTCCCAAAAAGTGTGAGAATCAGATTGACTTCTGTGAACTACGAACATACTCTTGCGACGTGAGTTCAAAACTACGTCGCGCAACAATTGCGAACCGTCTGCTTAATTCTGGTGAGGCCTCTATTTCCGAATTGGCCCAGACGTTCGGCACCTCGGAGATGACGATTCGTCGCGACCTGGAGTTGCTCGAGATGGAAGGTTTGGCGCGACGCATTCGAGGCGGCGCCATCTCCACGCAGAGCCGTTCCTATCAACCACCGATATTGCAGCGCTCTGCTCACGAGTCCCAGGCGAAGCAACGTATTGGAGAAGCCGCGGCCGAACTACTTTCGCCGGGCGAGACGACGATCATTGATGGTGGCACGACGACACTGCAGATGGCGAGGGCGATTAACCCAGGAATTGCGCTCACGATCATCACGAGTTCGCTACTCATCGCGACCGAACTTGACACCAAGCCTGAAATTCGCACAGTGGTAACGGGAGGAAAGTTGCGTCACGGAGAAATGAGTCTGGTGGGCTCTCGCGCAGAGGCGTCGTTCGATGATCTCAATTGCGACTCCGTGTTCATTGGCGCTGCCGGTATTAGTGAGGAAAAGGGCCTCACTGAGTACAACATGGAAGACACGCAGATTAAATTGGCGGCAATTCGGTCGAGTCGACGTGTCGTCGTGCTCGCGGATGCGTCCAAGATGGGCCAGGTCGCCTTCGTCAATGTGACGGCGCTCTCTGAAATTGACCTGCTGGTGACCAACGCCTCACCGAATGACCGCACCGTTCTGGCGGCGCGTGAACTGGGGGTCGACGTTCTTCACGTCGAGCCCGTCGCGCACGTAGTCGCTTCGTAATCGCAACGATGTTCGTCGCTTAGGCGCGAACAATTATGACGTCAAGTTTGCGAGGCCCGTGTACACCTTCGACTCGGCTGAGTTCGATGTCACTGGTCGCGGATGGTCCACTGATCCACGTCTGAGGACGCAAGGGATCTAAAAGGGCAATGACGTCAGGTACGTCAGGCACAATTTGGTCCTCTCGAATTACGACGACGTGATGATCTGGCAGCAACGTGATGATTCGTCGCCCTTCGTCGGATTTGCTGTTGAGAACGACGGTCCCCGTTTCGGCGATGCCCGCGGTGCAGCCGGTCACGACGGCGTCAGTCGCATTTATTTTCGTCATCTCAAGCGTTCCCTCGTCGACGACGGTGTGACCACCGAAGAGCGACAACCATTCTTTGGGCGCACCGTTCGCCGTGACAACGGAGGTAGAACCCCTTGCGACGAGAGCCGCGTTGACCGCAGCGGGAAGATCCGTCAGCGTCGTGACGCTGACAACGGCTTGGTAGTCCCCCACCCTTTCGGCGAAATGGGTGAGCAGATCAGGCAATGAGCGCCGTGCGGAGTTCCGATACGCGCGTGAGACTTCAGGCACCGCACTCGCTGATCGGTTGGCGAACTTCACTGATGAAAGGACTGACTCGCGCGCGCTCGTTTGGCTCGCGCTGACGCCATTCGATTGTGTGCGCATCCCGACCGCGTGGGGCTCACTTCTCGTGTGTTCGGCGCGTGTCAGCGATCGAGATCGGCGCGGAAGCTTTTGGGCCGCCGGTCCGCCACGCTCTCGTTTCCACCACGTGGCGAACGAATCCGTCTGGGGCAGGGGCACGCTTCGAAATCGACTCCAACCCGACAACCATCCCGGCAGTGGAATGTTTCCGTTCTTTGCGAGCTTCTTCGATTTTGCGCCCAAGTCGGCGAGGGCGCGAAGGCGCGAAGGTCGAGCGAACATCCACGCCGCGGCCCTCATGCCCATTTGTTCTTGGGTCTTGGGCAGGGTACTTCGATCGCTGTTGACGACCTCACCGCGCAAGTGAACGAGGAGCTTGGGAATATCAATGCGAACGGGACATGCATCAAAGCACGCCCCGCACAACGTCGATGCATACGGCAGCGACTTTGCGACGTGGTCACTGGTGACGTGGTTGAGCTGTGGGGTGAGTATGGCGCCGATCGGACCGGGGTACACCGAGCCGTAGGCGTGGCCTCCGACCTGTTCGTACACCGGGCAGACGTTGAGACACGCTGCGCAGCGGATACAGCGAAGTGCTTCACGTCCGACCCGGTCACCCAGCGCGTTCGATCGTCCATTGTCAATGAGAACGACGTGAAAGTTCTGTGGACCGTCGTTTGGCGTGACGCCCGTCCAAATGGAGTTGTAGGGATTCATTCGCTCGCCCGTCGCCGAGCGCGGCAGGACTTGAAAGAAGACGTCGAGATCCTCGAAGCGAGGGATCACTTTGTCGATGCCCGCCAAACTGATGAGCGTGTTGGGCAACGTGAGACACATTCGTCCATTGCCCTCGGATTCGACTATGGCGACCGAGCCGGTCTCGGCGATGAGGAAGTTCGCACCACAGATGCCGACTGACGAGGAGAGAAAGCGCTCACGTAAATGGAGTCGTGCTGCTCGAGCGAGGTCCTCGGGCACGTTGGAGAGATCGTCGGGCGCCTTCAGTCCCCATTCGCCCATATGCGCGCGAAAGATGTCACGAATTTCGTCGCGATTGCGGTGAATCGCGGGAACGACGATGTGACTTGGCAGGTCGTCACCCAGCTGGACGATCAATTCCGCGAGGTCGGTTTCGTAGGCGGTGATTCCCTCTTTTTCGAGCGCGTCGTTGAGTTCGACTTCCGCCGACGTCATTGTCTTGATCTTGACGACGTCCTTGGCGCCCGTCGCCTGCACGAGATCCACCACGATTCGTTGCGCGTGCTCGGCGTCGAGTGCCCAGTGCACGTGTCCGCCGGCCTTCGTGACGTTCTCTTCGAACATGGCAAGGAGTTCGTGAAGATCACCCAGTGCCTCTCGCTTCACCGCTTCTCCCGCGAGGCGTAGCTCTTCCCAATTGTCGAGTTCCGACACACGAAGGTTTCTCTTATCGCGTATGGTCCTCGTCGCTCTCGAGAGGTTCTTTCGCAGTTGTGGATTGGCCAGCGATATTGTTGCGCCCTCAGGAAAGTCAGGCGAGCCGGCGAACGTGCGAGCCACTTAGCCTCCCGCACTCGTGGAGGCGAGAATCTCGGCGATGTGCTTCACCTCGAAATGAGTGCCGGTCGAAGGCGTCTTTGCACTCGACTTCTTGGCGAGGGCTGAGATGTGGGTAAGACACGAGTTGTCCGAAGCGCACAAGACGTCAGCGCCGCTCGCGGCGACGTTGGCGATCTTGTCCATACCCATTGCCGCCGAAGTGTCGGGATTCTTCAGCGAAAAGAGTCCGCCAAAACCACAACACGATTCGCGCTCGGGCAGTTCGACGAGATCGATTCCCTTGACCGCGCGCAACAACTGCAAGGGACGGTCGCCGACGCGAAGCGAACGAAGGGAGTGACAGGTGGGGTGGTACGTCACGCGTCGCTCGAAGGTCGCACCGACGTCGGTCACGCCGAGCACGTCCACCAATAGTTCGGTGAACTCGAAAACTTTCGGTGCGAATTGGTCGGCGTCGGCGACGAGTTGCGCGTCGTTCTCGTCTTCGGCGACGTCACGCCAAAGGTGGCGCATCGTGCTCGTGCACGATCCCGAAGGGACGACGACGACGTCGGCTCGCTCGAATGATGTCATCACGTCGCGCGCGAGACTGAGGCCTTCGGCGCGATAGCCCGCATTGAGGTGCATCTGACCGCAACACGTTTGGGACTGTACGTAGTCGACTTCGTGACCGAGCCTCTCCAACACGGTCACGACTGCCTGACCGGTTTGGGGGTACAGCATGTTGTTCATGCAGGTCACGAAGAGCGATATTCGCACCGAAGTCCTTCATTGTTCGACGGAAGTACTGGGAGTGTACGTCAGTGTGACAACGTAGCACCGAGCCTAGGAGCGCTCAGAATGTTACGTTTCTGACTCCGTAGTGTTATTTTTATGTTCGAATTTCTTGACACTCGAGAGCCCGTCTGCTTAACTTCACTACGCGTTTGTCCAAAATATCGTGCCATTAGGGGGAGTTGCCGTGTCGAATGAATTGCGACGTACGGTTTGCACCTATGGTCGAATGTTTATGAATTGTTGTTTCAAATGAGCGAGCAAAGCGTCGAACCGCTACTCGTCCTGGAGAATGTCTCCAAGTCGTTTGGGGCGGTGGTGGCACTCGCCAACGGTTCCATCAAGCTCTACCCGGGTGAAGCGCACGCGCTTTTGGGCGAAAATGGCGCCGGCAAATCCACCCTCGTGA
>PKZI01000093.1 GCA_003133005.1 Acidimicrobiaceae bacterium
ACGACCCACGTAGACGAGCACCACGTCGGCGTCACGGACTCGAAGTGACTCGGTGAAGCGGTCCGTTTCGAAACCATTGAACAACACCACAGGTGAAATTCCCACCGCACGCGCGATGGTCGTCGCCGCCGCGTCACTGACCGCAGTGGCGACGTCGATCCCGTGCGCCAGTGTTCGAAGTAGCGGTCGCGTCAACGACAGCGCAGGTCCCGCGCCGTTACGGTGAAATGTCGCGACGCTCGGGTACTCGTGGGCGTGCAGTGCCGCCCATCCCAGCAACGGCGCAAAGGGTTCGTGGTAGTGCACGACGTCAGGAGAAAACTCATTGATCGCACGTCGAGCCGTTCTGGCCGCGCGCGGCGACAACGTCAGAGGTGCGCGCGAACCGTTGGCGGGCATCGAGAGCCGCCGTCCGAAGCGCGCGATTCGTGCGGGCGACTCATAGGACCCGTGATCGTGGTGGTCGGGCGCGAGGACGAGCACCTCGACGTCGCGACGGGTCAGTTCTCGACTCATGGCGAGCACTTGTTCTTGGACTCCCCCAAAGACACTCAACGCGTACGGCGACACGAGCGCGACGCGTTGGATCACGTGGCGAACCTCGGTTGCAGTACGTGCCATTGTTCGGGCGCGCGGCGAATGAGTCCTTCGAGGTCGTTCGCGATCAGTTGGGTGACGCGAGTGACGTCCTCACGAAGTTTTCCCGTGCGCTCTGCGTTAATCGGCGCCGTCACCACGGCGTGATGACCTCGGCCCGGACCCGAGTAGCACGCCGCACACACCAGGGTCGCACCAGTGCGCAGCGCCAGGGTCGCGGGACCGGCGGGCATGGTCACACGCTCGCCAAAGAAATTGACCTCGATGCCGTTGTCTTGGATGTCGCGATCACAGAGCAGGCCCACGACACCGCCGTCGCGCAACGTCTGGAGCAGGACGGTCCCCGCGTGTTCGTCCAGTGGACGTATCGAGATACCGATCTTTTCGCGCTTCTTCTTGAACCACTCAAAGAGTTCGGGCGGTTTGAGTTCTTCGGCGACCGCGACCATACCCATGTCAATGCTCGAAAGAAATGATCCACCCCATTCCCAACTGCCGATATGGGGCAACGCCACGATGGTGCCCGCGCCGCGCGCCTTTGCGGCAACGAGGTGTTCCATCCCTTCGGCGATCTGAAAACGTCGGGTAATCGCGTCCATGCGCATCGCCGGAAGTTTGGCGCCCTCGGCCCAGTAGCGCCCGTAACTCGCGAATCCTCGCTCCACGAATCGATCGAGTAACCCGGCCGGGACCTCAACGCCCGCGCCACCGAGAGCGTGCTCGACGTTGGTTCGCAGGTTCGCGCGTGCCTTCTCACTTCGACGACCCACCAGCACCGAGATAGTGCTCGCGAGTGCGATGTCGACGCGCTCGGGCAGGCGCTCAAAGAGCGCTCCTATGGCTTTAAAGAGTGCGACGCGCGCGTTTGGGGCCACGACCTAGTGGCGCGAGGTACGACTGAGTCCTCGACGAATGCGGCTTGCCTGTAAGTGACGGACCGAAGGGGCCTGGGTCGGCGTTGGTCGTGCCGCGATCTGCCACACTCGCCAGAACCTGCCCGCCGCGGTCATCGTCGTGAGCGCAAAGATTACCCAAAGACCAGGAATGAACATCGGCGCCCAGAGCATCGCCGCGCCGAGCAAGACCATTCGTTCCGCGCGTTCCATGAGACCACCCTTGGCTTCGAGGCCGAGACTCTCGGCCTTGGAGCGCTCGTAGGAGATCATGAACGTCATCGTCAGGATCGCGAACGGCAGTAGCACGAGCTCGCCGTGGTGGCGCGCGATGAGATAAAACGCGACGCCCCCCATGAGAATGCCGTCGGACAGTCGGTCCACGACCGAGTCGAAGAAACTGCCCCGTTGGCTCGCGCGGTGCGACGCCTTGGCGACAGCACCGTCCAGCAGATCGTGAAATCCAGTCAGCGTGAGCAGCACGATGGCAACGTAGAAGTAACCCTCGGCGATGGTCCACGCGGTCACGCAGGCAAAGACCAAGCCCGAACTCGTCAAAACGTCAGCTGAAAAACCCATCCGCACGAGCCAACGTCCCACTGGTGCCATGAACACGTCGACTGACTTGCGAAAATTTCCGTCAAGCATTGATCCTCCGGACCGTTACCGGAAAGTCTACCGGGGTGCCCGTGCGCGGGCTTTCACAAGTGCGCATGGACCTTTTGCCAGGTCGAGACCAATGATTCAGAGAGCACCCTGGTCTCGCCGATTGTCGTCATGAAGTTGGTGTCACCCGTCCAGCGAGGCAGGACGTGACCGTGTAAATGCTTGGGAATTCCCGCACCCGCCGCGTGTCCAAGATTGAAACCCACGTTCATGCCGTCGGGATGGTAGGTCGCTTCGAGCGCCACGACGGCCTTACGCATCGTCCAGAAGAACTCGGTGTACTCGTCTTCTCGAAGCTCCTGCAGGCTCGCGACGTGCCGGCGCGGCAGGACGAGCAAGTGACCCGATCCGTAGGGAAAGGCGTTCAAGGTAATGAAACTTGTGTCGCTTCGAAAAAGCACGCCCGTGGATTCATTGGCGGGNNCTCGAGCGCGACGCCACGTTCGGGATCGTTCGATCCTCGCGCGTTCACTCCTAATGTACGAGCCGCCACGTCGTCGTCGCCCACGACCAAGATGTAGGGGATCTTTTCGAGTTTGGCGCGACGAATGCGCGCGCCGAGCGGTTCGTTCGCCGTCTCGAGCCCGACGCGAGCGCCGTCACCGCGAAGCACTTCAGCGACCTCAGCGGCGTACGCGTCGTGGTCGTCGCGCACCCCGAGCACCCGCACGTGTTCGGGGCTCAGCCACGTGGGCATGTTGCCCGCGTAGTGCTCGATGAGAATCGCCATGAAGCGCTCCACCGAACCGAAGAGGGCACGGTGGATCATGATGGGCCGGGTACGCGTGTTGTCGGGCGCGATGTAGCTCGCGTCAAAGCGCTGCGGTGTTTGAAAGTCCAACTGGATGGTCGAGAGTTGGTGCGTGCGACCAATGGCGTCCTTCGCCTGAACGGAGATCTTCGGCCCATAGAACGCGCCCCCGCCCTCGTCCAGCACGAGTTCGAGCCCGACGCTGAGCGCGACGCGCTCGAGGGTCGCTTCCGCTTCGGCCCACTCTTCGTCCGAACCAACCGCCTTACCCTCGGGGCGCGTCGAGAGCTCGAGGTAGAACTCATTGAGCCCAAAGTCACGAAGGAGGTCAAGCACGAAGGTAAGCAAACTCGTTAACTCATCACTCATTTGCTCGCGAGTACAAAAAATATGTGCGTCGTCCTGGGTCATGCCGCGCACACGAGTGAGTCCGTGCACCGCGCCTGATTTCTCGTAGCGATAGACGGTGCCGAACTCGAACATGCGAAGTGGCAGTTCGCGGTAACTGCGCTGGCGCGACTTATAGATAAGCACGTGAAACGGACAATTCATTGGTTTGAGGTAGTAGTGCTGTCCGTCGTCGAGTTCCATGGGCGGGTACATCGCGTCAGCGAACCAATCGAGGTGGCCCGAGGTCTCGAACAACTCCGCCTTGGTGATGTGCGGGGAGTTCACGAACTCGTAGCCCCCCGCGACGTGGCGCGCCCTCGAGTATTCCTCCATCACACGTCGCATGGTGCCACCCTTGGGGTGAAAGACCGCGAGCCCGGGTCCGAGTTCACTCGGGAAGGAGAACAGGTCGAGTTCTTGACCGAGTCGACGGTGATCGCGCTTCTCGGCTTCTTCGAGTTGCACCAAGTGCGCCTCGAGTGCCTCCTTGGTCTCCCAGGCCGTGCCGTAGATGCGCTGGAGTTGGGGGCGTTTCTCGTCACCGCGCCAGTACGCGCCCGCGACGCGCATCAGTTTGAAGTGTCCGAGTCGCGCGGTCGACGGCACGTGCGGACCGCGACAAAGGTCACTGAACGTGGGCGAGTTGGCGTACGCGGAGACGACCGAGGCACTCTCGACTTCGCCCAAGTCCTCTTCACTCGCACCCGCTTTCACGGCGTTGATGATCTCGAGTTTGAACGGTTGGTCTTTGAAGAGCGCGAGTCCCTGCTCGAAGGAATACTCGTGACGGGTAAAGGGCTGGTCCTCTTTGATGATCGTGCGCATCTCGGCTTCGATGCGCACGAGGTCGTCGTCACTGAAGTGAGCGCCGCCCGGCAACGAGAAGTCGTAATAGAAACCGTTCTCGATGGCGGGACCAATGGCGTAGTGCGCGCCGGGCCACAGGCGCGTCACCGCTTGGGCGAGCACGTGCGCGGTTGAATGACGAAGCACGTCGCGACCCGCCGGGGATGCGGGTGTCACGACCGCAACCTTGGCACCGTCGCTCAGGGGCACGTCGAGATCGATCAACTTGCCATTCTCCGCAATCGCGAGCGCGTCCTTGGCGAGACGCGCGCCGATGGACGCCGCAAGGTCCTTTCCGGTCGACCCGCCCGTGAGCGCTCGCGCGCTGCCGTCCGGAAGAAGCACTTCGATGTCCGACATTTTCGCCTTTCGTTCCCTACAGCGTAATGCCGAGGAGGGCCGCACCCGGGGTGACGTTGAGACCCGCGTGCGCGGCGTGGTCAATCGCGAGCAGTGCCGCGGGAGTATCGAGGTCGTTGTCGAGCGCGTCGCGCACGTCGTCGAGCACCGTTGAGGAACGGCCCGTCACCAACGTCGATCGCCACGTCGCAAGTCGTGACTGCGCGCGTGACAACGACTCCTCGCGCCATTCCCAGTCCCCGCGGTAATGATGGTCGAGCAGCGCGAGGCGCACCGCAGCTGACTCCGCGCGCGCGACGAGGTCACTCACGAAGACCAAGTTGCCGAGTGACTTGGACATCTTTGTGCCATCGAGTCCAACGAGGCCCACGTGCATCCAATGCTTCACGAAGGGCGCGCCCGTGACGGATTCACTCTGAGCGGCTTCGCATTCGTGGTGAGGAAACGCCAGGTCGCGTCCTCCCCCGTGCACGTCGAGGGTCTCGCCGAGTTCGCGCAGAGCCAGCGCCGAGCATTCAATATGCCAGCCTGGCCGACCTGGTCCCCAACGCGACTCCCACGCCGGTTCGTCCTCGAGCGACGGCTGCCACAACACGAAGTCCAACGGGTCACGCTTGCGTGGGTCATCGGGATTGCCTCCGTGCAACGCCGCCAACGCCAGCATGGCGTCACGCGGTTCGTGCGAGACCTGACCGAATCGCGGGAACTTCGCGACTTCGAAAAAAACGTTCCCGTCGACCTCGTACGCGAGACCTCGATCGAACGTCGCGCCAATAAGAGAGAGGATCTCGGGAATCGCGCCGGTCGCTCGGGGTTCGGCGTAGACGGGTAGCAAGTTGATCAACTGCATGTCGCGATCAAACCTCGACATCTCTTGGGCCGCGAGGTCGAGATAATTGACACCCAGTTCGCGAGCCTTGCGCAAGATGTCATCGTCCACGTCGGTCACGTTTCGCACGCAGCGCGTCTCGTGACCGGCGTCACGAAGACGGCGCTGGAGGACGTCGAAGGAAAGATAGACAAACGCGTGACCCAAGTGCGCAGAGTCATAGGGCGTGATGCCGCAGCTGTACATCGTGACGACGGGACCCGCCTCGAGTGCAAAGACGCCGCGTCGGGCGCTGTCGTAGAGCTGCACTACTCGACCAATCCCGCCATCTTCACGTAACTGTGCGCCTTGTGTCGAATATTGATCGAGATGCACACGGCAGTAAAAGCCTCGATGGGACTCGCGAGTGACATCGAACCCGCGATGACCGCGCGAAGACCGGGTAGGCGGTGCACAACTGCCGCAACGTCCTCGCGCGCCTGCGCGTCGTCGGAGAAGATCAACACGTCCGCGTCGATGCCGCTGTCGAGGTCTTCCATCTGGGCGGCGGGCAGATGATGAAACGCGCCGACGATCGCACTGTCGGGCAACGCGAAGGCCAGTTGGGCCGCCATGGAACCACGCGGCGGATAAATCGGCACTAACTCGCGCCCTTCGCGCGTGAGGGCGTTCACCATCGAGATGACGGTCTTACCCGCGAGTTGGGCCCGCAACGACGTCACGGTCGCGATCGCCGAGTCCCAAGGCGTCGCGACGATAACGAGATCACACGCCGCGGCGGCGTCGTTGGCCCCGCCGGTTATGGTCCCAGCGCCACGTACCGACATCGCACTCGCCACTTCGATCGCGCGCGACTCCTCACGCGATCCAAGTACGACGTCGTGACCCACGACAGCGAGGCGAGCCGCCACCCCGCGGCCCGCGGGTCCGGTACCACCGAGTATGCCTACAGTTTCCATCGTCGTCCTTAAGGAATTTGTCGTCGAGAAGTACGCTAACAATATGGGACTGCTCGACAATCA
>PKZI01000233.1 GCA_003133005.1 Acidimicrobiaceae bacterium
ACGCCTTCGAGCACTACGGCCTTACGCCGGACATCATCACTGTCTCAAAGGCCTTGTCGGGTGGCTACGTGCCCGTTGGGGCGATGCTGGCGAGCGACAAGATTTTTCGAAGTGTCTACAGCTCGATGGAGCGAGCCATGGTGCACTCCACGACGTTCAAGGGCAACCAGCTCGCGATGGTTGCGGGTCTTGCGACACTCCAGGTCTTTGACGACGAGGGCATCGTCGAGCACGCAGCCGCAATGGGTGATCTGTGGCACACGAAGCTGAAGGAACTCGCAACGCGCCACGACTTCATCCACGATCTTCGGGGCAAAGGTCAAATGATTGGGATCGAGTTCGGTGCGCCAAGTGCGAGCAAGGCCAAACGGCGATACCGCGTGCTCGAAGCGACGCGAACCGCGATGTTCTCACAGACTCTCGTCGTCCCGCTCTTCCAACGTCACCACATATTGACCCAGGTGGCAGCGGACAACGTGAACATAATCAAACTTTTGCCACCTCTCATCGCGGCAGAGACCGAAATCGATCTGTTCGTCGCGGCACTCGATGACTTGCTCACCGACGCGGAACAAGGCAACGGCTGGGTCGTTGACTTTGGTGTCACGATGGCCAAGGGCGTGCTGAAGCGACCTCGCTCCAAAACTCGCTCGTCGAGTGAGGCCCGATGAGTCACGAACTTACACGCGGCGACCGCGTCGTGGTCACGGGAGCGGCGGGATTCATTGGTTCGGCGGTGACGCGTGCGTTGCTTGCGCGCGGGGCGGACGTCGTGGCCCTCCTCGAGCCCGGTGCGTCGGCGAAGAACCTCGACAACCTTGACCTCGAACGACGAGAAGTTGACATCACGAAGCTTTCCAGCCTCGCCGGGGTGTTCGACGGCGCAAAGTACTGCTTTCATCTCGCCGCCAAGTTCGGCTTCTGGCCCAGCGACGCGTCGACGTTCTATGACGTCAACGTCAAGGGAAGTCGTCACGTCATCGCCCAAGCCAGCGAAGCCGGCGTCGATCGCATTGTCTACACGTCAACGGTCGCAACGCTGGGTCTGTGGCGAACCAAGTCCGGCACACCGTCAAACGAGGATGACGTGGCCGACCTCAGCCATCTCTACGGTAACTACAAGCAGACCAAGTACGTCGCCGAGCACGAAGTTCTTCGACTCGCGGCCCAGGGTGCGCCGGTGGTGCTGGTCTTACCCACCATGCCCCATGGCCCTTACGACTATCGGCCCACGCCTTCAGGCAAGGTCGTGCTCGACTATCTCAACGGCGCGATGCCCGGCTACGTCGACACCGCGATGAACGTCGCGCACGTCGACGATCTTGCGCTCGGTCACCTCCTCGCGCTGGAAAAGGGTCTGCAAGGCCGCAGCTATATCTGCGGCGGTGAGAACATCTCCATGGCGCAGTTACTCGCCATACTCTCTGACGTCACTGGTCTTCCGAGTTCGCAGCGTAAGTTTCCTTCATTCTTTCCACTCGTCGCCGGATACGCGTCACAGTTCTTCGAGGGCAGCGTCTTGCACCGCGAGCCGCGTGTCCCCCTCGAGGCGGCACAAATGGCCGGCACGCGGATGACGTTCGACGACACGCGTGCGCGCACCGAACTCGGTTACACCTCGCGCCCAGCAGCGCTCGCGCTCTACGAGTCAGCCCAATGGTTCGTCGACAACGACTACGTGAACGACGATCGTGTTGCCCAACTACGTTGGAATCCGCCATCGGCGAACTAAGACGTCAGCGTTCCGAAGCCTCGTAGACAACCGCAACGTCGTTCTCACCCGCGCCTCGTGAGGCGATGTCGCGCCACGACTCAACGAAACTATTCGTCAACGAAAGTGTGACGCCCGACGCAGCAGCGGCATCGAGAGCCAGATCCGCATCTTTCAATGCGTTGCGAAGCGAAAAACTTGGGGCGAAGTCACCGGCGAGCATCTGACGAGCCTTCGCAACCCCGTAGGGCGAACCAATGGGCGCGTCGCTCAAAATGTCGATGATCGTCGAGGGGTTGAGATTGAGCGCCGTCGCAAAGGAAAGTGTTTGGGCGACCACTGCGACAAGATCTACGAGCCAATTGTTGAGGACCACCTTGGTCCCATTGCCCGCTCCCGCCTCGCCGAGCCAATACGTCTTGCGTCCTAGAGCGTCTAGTACCGGCCCCACAATCTCGCGCGCGCGATCCGGTCCGCTCGCGAGAATAAGTAACGATCCAGTTTGCGCGGGAACGATGCTGCCCGAGACGGGCGCGTCAACGAAAAGGATGTGAGGACTCCCAACCATTTGAGCCAGACGCGTCGTCCACTCAACGCCGACGCTGCTCATCTGAATCCACACCGCTCCATCGCGCATTGTCCCAAGTGCACCGTCGTCGCCGGACATCACAGCCTCGACCGTCGCGCCATCGACAAGCATCGTGACGACAACGTCGGCATCTTTGGCCGCCTGGGCTGGTGTCATAGCTACGATCGCGCCATCGTTTTCTAGCAAGGTCGCTTTCTCCATCGACCTGTTCCACACTCGAACATCAAATCCGGCCGATAAGAGACGCCGCACCATCGGCGTGCCCATCAGTCCGAGTCCTAAAAACGCTATGACAAGGGATCCCGATTTTTCCTCCGGCATGACTCGCCCCTTTTTCCCGTACTCGATGTTCGCGATGCGTCACTTCTGCTTAGAGCACTAGTGGTTTCAACGACAACTTCCTTATCGAATCAATAACGATACGATACGTTTCATATTTTAACACTTAAGATGTCTCTCGTGACGAACGTCGTTGACATTCACGCCCTCAAGAGGGGTCGGCCCCGCAGCGAGCCGGCGAGACTCGCCATTTTACAGGCCGCCGCGGAAATGCTTTCCGAACGAGGACTCCGGGCAATGACGATTGAACAGATCGCCAAACGTGCAGGCGTCGCCAAAACGACGATTTATCGCCGTTGGCCCTCGAAGGCAACGTTGGCGCTCGAAGCATTCCT
>PKZI01000210.1 GCA_003133005.1 Acidimicrobiaceae bacterium
CCCTTGGGCTTGGCGCCCACGAGGCGAGCGACGACCTCACCGTTTTTGAACAGCAACAGAGTGGGAATGCTCATGACGGAGAATTTGGTGGCGGTGGCGATGTTGACGTCGACGTCGAGT
Organism: Acidimicrobiaceae bacterium; assembly: GCA_003133005.1. Classification (GTDB taxonomy): domain Bacteria; phylum Actinomycetota; class Acidimicrobiia; order Acidimicrobiales; family RAAP-2; genus RAAP-2. The sequence goes on from PKZI01000210.1 coordinate 121, forward strand.
TTGCCGATCGAGAACTTCTCGGACTGCTCAACGGCGAGTTCTTCGAGAATCGGGGCGATCATCTTGCACGGGCCACACCACTCGGCCCAGAAGTCAATAAGAATAGGCTTTTCGGACGCGCCGACGACCTCGTCAAACGTCGCGTCGGTGAGGGTGGTGATCTGGTTACTCATAACTACCTCCAAAGGGCGTCACCGTCGTGACGTCGCACGTTTCACACTAGCGGTCGAGCACTACATTCCTAGCGTCTCGAGCCAGCGCTCCGCGTCGATGGCGGCGATGCAGCCCGATCCCGCGGACGAGACCGCTTGGCGATAGACGTGGTCTTGGACGTCGCCAGCGGCAAAGAGTCCTTCAATGGAAGTAAAACTCCCTGGACCAGTACGCACGTAGCCATTTTCCACGAGCTCGAGTTGGTCGGTCACGAGTGTGGTGTTGGGAACATGACCTATCGCCACGAAGACGCCGGTCACGTCGAGGACGCGTTCGTCGCCCGTCAGTGTGTCAAAGACCCGCAGACCCGTGACGTGGTCCTCGCCGAGCACCTCACGGACTTGCGTATTCCACGCGAAACGAATCTTCTCGTTCGAAAAGGCGCGTTGCTGCATGATCTTTGAGGCGCGCAACGAATCTCGCCGATGCACGATGGTGACGCTGGTGGCGAATCGCGTAAGAAACGTGGCCTCTTCGATGGCCGAGTCGCCGCCACCAATGACGGCAATGTCCTGACCTCGAAAGAAAAACCCGTCGCAAGTGGCGCACGTCGAGAGTCCGTGACTGAGGAGTCGGTCCTCACCCGGCACGCCCATCATGAGCGAACGCGCACCAGTGGCGAGAATCACCGCGTCGGCGCTGATGCTCGGCTCCTCATCGTCGGTGAGCCACGCGCGAAAGGGTCGTTGGGTCGCGTCAAGGCGCTGCACCTTCGTCACGCGAAGGTCGGCCCCAAAGCGCTCGGCCTGCGCCCTCATATTTGCCATTAGTTCGGGGCCGGTGATCCCCTGGGGAAACCCGGGAAAGTTCTCTATGTCGGTGGTCAACATGAGTTGGCCACCGGGTTGGTCAGTAGTGGACGACGGCTCGCCCTCGATCACGATGGGTTGAAGCTGGGCGCGGGCGCTGTAGATGGCGGCCGTGAGACCAGCGGGTCCCGAACCAATAATGAGAACACGCGTGTGTTCGGACATGCTTACTTCCCTACGTTCTCCGGGCGCCGATAACGCCATATGAAGAGGCCCGCCGCGACGAAGACGGCACCGATGCAGACGTAGGTGAGCCACTGGTGGCTCGCAAAAACGTAAACGTCAAAGAACCGCACGACCCCTATGACGAGGGCCACCGCGAGCACGATCGCCATAAGCAACAAGATGGAGCCAAACGCCACCGCTCGTCCCGCAATGAAGATAGGACGAAGAACTCGGTCGTGGACGGTGTCCATCACGTGGTCCAGTTGGCCAAATACCTTGTCGACGACGTCGGGCTCTCGCTGCTCTTTTTGATCACTCACGCTACGAACTTAGTGTGTGCAGAAGAGAATTCCTTCAGTATCCTTTGAGGGCTTAGCCCTCAATCCAACACAGCGCGATGATGCCGGGCCCTCCATGCGTACCGACGACGGGTCCCATGTCGGTAACGATGAGTGGGAACTCGGTCGAGATGCCGGTGATGAGTGCCTCGAGGTGTTGTACTTCGGGTGAGTCGCCGTGCACCAGCGCGAGGCGACGAAGTGGTTGGTGCGACTTCGCGACGTCCGCGATCACCGCGAGGGCCCGGGCCTTCGTGCGCTGACGGCCCGCCTCGGCGACGATGCCGTCCTTTAGTTCGAGCAATGGTTTGATGGAGAGCACTTGGCCGAGGAGCGCTCGCGCTCCACCAATTCGCCCGCCCTTGACGAGATGCTCCAGGGTGTCGAGCATTGCGACGACGCCCACTTTGGGAATTAACGCCACCGCTCGATCGCTCAGTTCTTCGAGCGACGCACCCGTCGCCGCCAACTCGGCGAGTTCAATGCAGAGCAGTCCCTGGCCCATCGAGACCGCGCGAGTGTCGATGACGCGAACTGCGATACCTGGGGCGACGGCCTCGGCAGCGAGCGTCGCGGACTGGTGTGTCGCAGAGAGGCCGGCAGAAATCGTGAGTACCAACACTCCGTCGCACCCGTCAGCCTTCGCCTTCTCGTAGGCCGATTGAAACGCACCGGGGGACGGCGCGGAGGTCTCGGGCAACGTTTTGGACGCTTTGCACTTGGCCCAAAAAGCCGTCGGTGTGAGATCGACGCGGTCGACGAACTCCTCGTCGCCAAAGCGGATGGTCAGCGAGACGACGTCGATCTCGAGACGGCGGACGACGTCCTCTGGTATGTCACACGCACTGTCCGTCAAAATTCGAATTCGACCCACGATTCCCCCTAGAACCCCTTAAGCCTCGCATTTTTCTGACCTCGACGCGAAAGGCTCGAATGCGAGACCAGCACGACCGTGGCGTACGCGCCAAGGCCGAACGCGAGCGAAAGCAAAAGTCGGGCGATTAAACGGATGCCGTGGTCCCACGAGGGCGCGGAGTAAACGAGGGCCATCACCACTGCCGCCACCAGTGACGCTCGAAGGCTTCGTCGCACGTGAATTGACCAAATCGTCGAAACGATGTTGACGTGATGGCGCGCGAGAGCAAAGACTGCGACAAAGGCGGCGAGAGTGTAGGCAATCGACACGCTCGCGGTGAGACCGGCGAGTGAATGGCGACCCAGCGTGATGCACAATGCGACGGTGAGTCCGTTTTGGAGGACGTAGAGGTAAAAGACTTCGCGCGCACGCTGCATTGCCTGAAGTCCGCGTACACAGAGTTGAAAGACCGTGAAGCCGGGCAGACCTGCTGCCAGAATCGCGAGGACCGTTCCCGCGGAGAGGCGGTGGGTGGCGCGTACGTGATTCAAAAGTATTCCGACGATGGGCTGTGCCAATATCACCAGCACGAGAGTGCAGGGGATAATGATGACGAGCGACTGGCGAAGTCCGAAGCGCAACCGTTCGCTGAGTGCGGCGTAGTCCTTCGCGGTCGCCAATCTGGCGAGTTGGGGCGTGAGCGAACCGAGCACCGACACGACCACGACCGCGTACGGCATCTGCATGAATGACCAGCCATAGGTATAGGCGCTGACCGGACCATTGCCTCCAATTCCGAACGCGTAGGCGAGCACCACGTACAGCGAAAGTTGATTGGTGAGCACGACGAGGAGAGTCCAGCTGCCCAGGCGAGAGACCGCGCGCACGGCGGGATCTCCGCGCGTGAATCGAAAAGAGAGTCGCCAAAGGTCGCTTCGCGCGAGTGAAGGGAGAAGACAGAGGAACTGTACCGCGACGCCCAGCGTCGTCCCGAGTCCGAGCCACATGAGGTCGTGTGAACCCTGCAGTGCGCTGAGTGTTGGTGTGGGATCGACGACGTGAAACCAGACGAGCACTCCAATACACACGAAATTGTTGACCACTGGTACCCATGCCGGCGCGCCGAAGCGGTGTCGCACGTTGAGCAGGGCGGTGGCAATCCCAATGACGCCATAAAAGAAAATCTGGGGTACGAACCAGCGCAACAGAGATGTCGCGACGAGACGCTGTTCATGCAACGTCGCAAGAGAACGCTGCGTCGATGGATGTTGCAGGAAAGTGAAGCCGTCGATGATCCACGGTGCGGCAAGCCACGCAAGTCCACAGGCGAGTACGAGCACGACGAGCGCACTGGTAATGACGCTTGAAATCGACCTCCACGCCTTGCGTTCGCCGTCGAGCGCCAGTCGTTCGACGAAGACCGGGATAAAGGTTGCTGAGGCGATGCCGCCGAGCACGAGGTCGAACAACATATTCGGGATGGTGTTGGCGAGGTTGAACGAGTCTGCGATGGGTGAAAAGCCGAGTACCCACGCCAGCACGAGCACGCGCAACAGACCGGTGAGACGTGAGACCAGCGTGCCGCCAGCCATCGACAGTGCGCGTGAACTGTGCGACGAAGATTCACTCATCGTGCGTGACGCCCTTTTGACGTGCGACGGTAGGTGCGTATCCACCAAACGGCGAGAACGAGTAGCGACGCGAAGGTGAGGAGATAGCCCACCACCGAATTTCCCGCGATTCGGACTTGAATGGCAGTGCGAGCGAGAACGAGTTGATCGTTGGGTGTCGTCACGACAATCTGGAGTGTCAAGTCAGTGCCGTGCGGACTGGATGTTGAGAATTGCAACGACTTCGTCGACGCGTCCAGCGTCACAACTTGACTGTTGCCCTTTGGGAAGCGAAGACGATCGGTGACGAGGTGCACCACCGCGGTCACCGCGTACTTCGACTTGCTGAGGATCGTAACGGGCAGCGAAGTACCTGATCCGGCCAGGGTAATCGCACTCGGATCGACTGAAATGTTACTCAGTTGATTGTTGAGTGTCGTGTCGGCGGCGCTAACGGCGTCTTGACGTTGCTGAGGACTACCCGTTATCTCCGCCTGTGCGACCGCTGTACTGAGTGTATTGGCGACGGTCGTTGACGCAATGGCCTGATTGAACGAATTGATTTGGCCAATCACTTCGAGAAGTGAACTCACATTCAGCGCCGACCACGTCGAGACGACGGGGTTGACGAGTACTCGCGTGCTTGGAGCACCGTCGGCGCCAACGAGTGACGAACTAAACGATGGCGTGAGGCTCGAGGCGACAATGAACGGGTTCGTTTTAATCGCGCCGAGCAGGTCGTTAATGAAAGCGGCGGTGGTTCGAGCGGGCGATATCTCGACGGTCACCGATCGAGTCTGAGGGGCGTTGGGCGCTTCAAAATGTAGAAACGCAAGAGTGTCTATCGTTAAAACTGCGCGGCGGCCCGCGTTGATCGCGCGGTCGTTGATGAGTTCATTCAGCGGACCGTCGGTTGCGAGGATGCTCATTGAAGAGCTCGTGGAGACGCGAAATGGCGCACCCCATTCGAGCGTGGACGACGGGGCACTGGCGAGCGAGGATTCGGGTAGTACGACGTCACTGACGTGAACTGCTGCAAGTGCAGATAACTCTGACGACGTGACATCGCCATGAAGAACAACGGGGCTGTCCGCGTAACGTCCGGTGACTTGACGCAGGATGGTTGTCGAGAGAGCGAGCTGCTGGTTCACTTGCGTACCCAGACCATTAGCAACGAGACCCGCGAAGTCGATGTTGCTCGGTGGCGCCGAAACGGCGCGGTGGAGCGGACTCGCGAGAAGTTTTTCGTACGCATCACGAAATACGACGTCATCGCGGATCGATGACGACTGGAGTGCGCTGAGAACTCGGTAATCGGCCGTGATCGTAAGCGGTGTCTGAGTGAATCGAGCAAGCGCGTTGAGAACGGCGGTGGCTGATCTGAGATGATCGAGTGAGGGTGGTTCTACGTCCGCTATGAGGTTGACGCGCAGGGGACGAAGAACAGCGCCCGATTGGATGCTCAGCAATGACCAAGTGGTTTGGGTCCTGTCACTGGTGGTTACTGAGTAGCTAATTGGATAGACGCCGTCGCAGCCCTGAGCGCTGCACCTCACGTGAAGTTGGGCTCTACGGCTTTCGCAGTTCGAACTCTTTCCAGTCGCGGTTGTCGTGATGACGTCAATGCTGAACGTCGCGCGACCGTGACTGACGCAGGTGAGTGAAAAGTTGCCCGTGGTCGCAATTGACGGTGTTGTTTCACCCGTACCACTGATGATGGGAGCAAGTTGGGAACGAGCGACGACGTGCGGATAGAGCGACACTTGGACGGTCGTTGCGGTTCCGTTTCCGTTGAAGTTGAGTGAAGCGCTGAATCGACCAGAACCTTGTGCGGAAAGAAGGGCTATCGCACTTTGGTGTTCCAAGGTAAAGACGGGCGTCGTTTCAGCGTGCGCGGCCGACGGCCACGTCACCGTTGCGAGGCTGAGGAGTACGACGCTAAGCGCCCGCCACCAGGTCGAAAATCGGTGGAACATGCTGGTACAGGCTACCTTCGGTTCCACGCGATGTCGGTCGTCCCGCTACCCTTCAATCGCAATGACTTCGTTAGAACACCTTCCCGAACGACTCAGTGAGATCGCGCGCTTGTCGAGGCCCCTTGCGCGCTCGTTCGCCTCCGAGGGCTTCTCGCTCTATGCGGTGGGTGGTTCGGTGCGCGACGCGATTCTCGGCAGTGTCGGTGGTGATGATTACGAGATTGACTTCACGACCAATGCTCGACCCGATGACATTGTTCGTATCATGAGTCCTTTGTGCGTGTCACTCTGGGAGCAGGGGAGAGCTTTCGGCACTATCGGTGGAAGGTTACGCGAGAGTGGAATCAATGCCGAGGTGACGACCTTTCGATCCGAGGACTACGTTGACCATTCACGCAAACCGTCGGTGACATGGGGCGATTCGCTCGAGGCGGACTTGAGTCGGCGTGACTTCACTATCAACGCTCTTGCGCTCGACGTGGTAGCGCTCGACGCATCAACACCAGGCGTGCAAACGCTCTTCGATTTCTACAATGGATTCGACGATCTCCACGAACGGCGCCTTCGAACGCCCATCGAGCCAGAGATCTTGTTTAGTGATGATCCATTGCGAATGCTGCGGGCCGCGCGTTTCGCCGCCCGTTACGAACTTTCAATCGACCCCTCGATCGAAACCGCTGCTCGGGCCATGGCGAGCAAACTCGAAATTGTCTCGCCCGAGCGAATTCGCGGTGAACTCGATCTGTTGATGATGACGCCCAGGCCGTCAATCGGACTTGACTTCATCGTTCGAACCGGACTCGCCGACTTTTTCTTTCCAGAACTTCCGATGCTGCAGTTGGAGCAAGATCCGATCCATCAGCACAAGGACGTGCTCAAACACACGTGGGCGGTCGTCGACAAAACGTCCCCGTCGCTCGTGCTGCGACTCGCCGCGCTCTTTCATGACATTGGCAAGCCTCAAACGAGGGCTATCACTGACGAGGGGGTCACCTTTCGCTTTCACGAAGTTGTGGGCGCGAAGATGACCAAACGGCGAATGGCCGCACTCAAGTACCCCCAAGACGTGATCGACGACGTCTCAACGCTCGTGGAGTTACATCTTCGTTTCCACACCTACAAGATGGGTTGGAGTGATCGGGCGGTGCGCCGGTATGTTCGCGACGCCGGTGCGCTGCTCGAGGAGCTGAACGAACTCACGCGTTGTGATTGCACGACGCGCAACGCTC
>PKZI01000002.1 GCA_003133005.1 Acidimicrobiaceae bacterium
GTTTACCCATGCACTCGAAAATTTGGTGAATGACTCCATTCGACCTTTTAGATCGACACCCGAAATGCAAACATCACACTGCGATCTAAATTCGTTAACGCAGCTCTTCAGGTAGAGACGGAATTGCACTAAGCCATCGACATCGTATTTGCCCAGCAACGTAGCAAATTACGCCGAGAGCTGCCGTTCTTAAGTCCCGTTCGCTTGGGAGAGAGACACTTCCGTGTGACATCTCAACAAAGTAATACGGCAATCTCACAAGGACTTCAGCCCCGGAGATTACATGGAGCGAAAGTCAATTTTGGAGATTCAATCGTCGCGACGATCTCAACAATGTGTACAGACTCAGTCTGCTGGCAGGCATTCCACTTACATCATTCAGCAAACTATTTGGGCGATTGCGGTTCGAATCGATACCCAACTCCACGCACTGTCGTAATCCAGCGAGGGTGATCAGAGTCCGCTTCAATCTTGGTTCGTATTCGACGAATGTGTTCAGTTACCGTCGCCTCGTTTTGCCACTCGCTCGAAGATTCCCACACGTGATCTAGCAGTTGAGCCCTCGTGTAGACCTGTCGAGGCGAAGACGCAAGAAACGCGAGCAACGCGAACTCTTTTGAAGTGAGATCGAGTAAGTCTCCATTGAGGTGCACCTCGTGGGTGTCGATGTTGATTTGGAGTTCGCCAAAGTGCATGGTTGGTGCATCAATTTCGTGCTGTTTGGGGTTGACCCCCGCTCGGCGAAGCACAGTCTCGATCCGCGCCGTCACTTCACGAAGTGAAAAGGGTTTGACAATATAGTCATCAGCCCCAAGCTTGAGACCCGCAATTCGTTCAGACTCGAGACCGCGGCCAGTGAGAAAGATGACCGGAACATCACTGATCAATCGAAGTTCGCGGAGCACATCACGGCCATCCTCGCTTCCAATCACAATATCCAATAGAACGAGTTGTGGGTCCTGCGCTGCCGTCACGCGTAATGCTGAAGCTGAGTCACCCGCGTTAACGACCTCGTAACCCTCGCCGACAAGATATTGCGACATGAGTTGAACGAGGTCGGGATCATCATCAACGACCAAAATCTTTACCATGTCGAATACACTTTCCGACCAGCGGTCAAGTAGGAATCAACGCGTAACAAAGCTATTCGCGGAGCAAATTTAACTGCCGTCGGTTCATCGAGAAACTCGAGCTTCATTAGCCCATCCTAGAGAAAATACTCTTTGCCGTGTGGGCACAAATCTCGAAGTAACTTCGCTACTCCAGAGATAGCCGCGACCATTTGATTTTGCTGAAATGACGAGAGGGTGTCCTTTTGGAAAAGCGTCGGCGAGCGAATTTTCAGTCGAGTGCGCTTGCGAACCTCGCGATGTTCCCATCTCTTGTCATTCACGACGAATGAACGCACATGGGGGAAATCAACTTCCGCGTCGATAGCGACCAACGAGGAGCGAGCGTAACCGTCTTCATACTTCCCCTCCCTCTTGATCACGCGAAGCTAGTAAATCATCCACACAAACGAACTTCCTTCCTCTCCAATAATCGTTGACGCAGTATCTGTCAACTGCTTCACTAAAGTAAGACCGTGTCGAGAGCGAGACTTAATGGCTGAGGGCCTTTCGCCCATCAACTACGTCCGTACCTTTTTCCTAGGTGCCCACTCAACGGCGCTGAAGAAATCACTTAGGGTAGATTTTTCGCTGCTGAGTCCAATCAGTGGAGCGATCACTGCACTGCCCGTAGCACTCGTGTTCGCAGTTGGACTCGCTTCAGGTTCTGATAGTGGCGCAATCGCTATGGCGGTCGGTGCAAATTTAATCGCCATTGCATCGTTGGTTGGCGCTCCGCGTCTTTCACTTCGCGTCGCATTACTCGACGCCCTCTTACTCAGCGCTTCGGTCTTCGTCGGCACGCTCAGTGGTTCTCGCAGTTGGCTTCATCTCGTCCTTCTCATCCCGTGGTGTTTCGCCGCGGGGATGTTGGAAGTCTTCGGACAGACTTCTGCGATCGTAGGATCACAGGCAGTTGTTGCGTATGTCGTATTAGGTCGTTTTACCGGAAGTACTTTTTTTGCAATTCAATTCTCTCTCTTGGTTGCCCTCGGTGCAACGGTAGAAGTTCTTGCTCTCGTCTTGCTTCGTCTACCTTCAAGTTTGCGCTTCCAACGAACGCGCCTCGCCCTCTCATTCGACGCTCTTGCGAAACTTGCAGTGCAAGATCCGTTATCCTCTGCAACAACAACGCTCGCGTTACTTGACGACACAGAGCGAATCCTCGACGCGCCCGCCCTCTTCGGTCGCACTGACGTTCGACAATTGAGGGCAGCATTCGATCAAGCAAAGAGACTTCGGCTCGAGATCACTACGCTTGCAGGACTTCGTGTTCGATTGGGTGCATCGAGTGATGAAGTCTTCTGTCAATGCGTTGATGATGCAATGTCACTGCTCGCGACAATATTGGTTGGACTTGCAGACAGCTTAAAGAGACATTCTGAGATTTCGCGAGACCACGATCTTCATACTTTCGATGATTTGATTACTTCCATCGAGTTGGTGACAAAAGGCGATGCAATCGCCGATACTCTGGCCGCACAATGTGCAAATCATCTTCGCGCCGTCGCGGGGCAAGTGCGTGCAGTGGGAAAACTGATTGACGATCTCGGCCAAGAATCTGCAGCGAGGGTGTGGCGATTCACCCTCCCTGAATTCGTTCGTCCCGACCTGACACGAATTCGAAGCGAGCTTCTCGTACTGAGGGAAAACCTCAACTTGGACTCTTCAGCGTTTCGACACGCGATACGTCTTGCCGTCGCGGTGCCGGCCGCCGCATTGATCGGTGACGCACTCTCATTGCCTCGGAGTTTTTGGATGACCTTCGCGGTGGTAACTATTTTGAAGCCCGATTACAACACACTTCTTGACAAAGGTATTGGTCGAATGATTGGCACAATAATCGGCGGAACAGTTGCGTCACTAATTGTCGCGGGTCTTCACCCCAACTTGTCCTTTCTCGTCGTACTCGTAGCGCTGGCGGCGTGGGTCGCTTACTCTACCTGGTTCACAAGTTTTGCAATTTCATTTGGGTTCATTACGGCTCTCGTGTTACTCCTGTTAAGCGTCACGGTGACCGATACGTTCTCCACTGCTCTTGACCGCTTACTAGATTTCTCACTCGGTGGCGCCATCGCACTCGTTGCGTATCTAGTGTGGCCTACACCTCAACGATCAAATGTGAGAGAGGCGCTCTCGACTCTCTACATCGCCCTTGGCAGTTATCTCGTTATCGTCTTTGACGTCGTCGAAGACAAGCGAGTGGCCACCGAACGAGTGATTGAGCGTTCGCGCGCGTTACGAGTGGCGTGGTCGAAGGCGGAGACTGCGATTGGTCGAGCGATAAATGAGCCAAGTCGCTCAAAGGATGAACCGGAAAATATTCGAGGACAACTCGCCGCGACGATGAGAGTCCTTCGGGCGTTACACGCTATTCGGATCGAGGCGGAGCGCGGAGCCAAAATCGGAGCGTCAATTGAACTTGAGAGTTTCGTCCAAGGCTGCGCTGTCGCCCTCGAGGTCATAGATGAACAACTCAATCTTCGAACGCAGAGAGAAACCCCTGACCTACGAACCCTCTATCGAGTCGTGGACGCATTCATCAACATCTCTCACGGCCCGATTTCTTTGAGTGTCCACCTCGATGAGTTAGTCAACGCCCTCGACACCGCAGCTGGACTGGTGCACCCTTCCTAAATCAGATTAGGAGTCGCACGCTCATAAGTGAACGAACCAAGAGAGATCGACTATGAACTGAGAATCGTCGCCACAAGTTCACCAACGTCGACTGTCGCACAACTTATGTTCTGGTCTGATTCGCCGTAGGGAATGAAAAGCTTTCCTTCGTGCAACAGTGAGCCGCACGAGTACACGACGTTCGGTACATATCCTTCTCGCTCGCTCGCCGAAGGTGCGAGAAGTGGTTCGACGAGACTTCCAAGTATCTTTGATGGATCGTCCAGGTCGAGCAAGAGCGCGCCCATGCCGTACGCGCGCATTGGTCCAACACCATGGGTCAAGACCAACCAGCCTTCTTCAAGTTCAATGGGCGAACCGCAATTACCTGTCTGAATAATTTCCCAAGGTTGCACCGGTAACTCCAAAGGAGTTACGTCATGCCAACAACGTAGGTCGTCGGAGAAGGAAATAAAATTATGCTCACGGTCGTAACGAGATAGAGCAACGTAGCGGTCCCGAATTTTTCTCGGAAAGAAAGCAAGACCCTTGTTTTGCGCCGCCACGCCCACCAACGGAGACGATTCGAACCTGACAAAATCATTCGTTTCGAGGAGTTGCTGACAAACGGATCTTCCATCGTACGCAGTGTACGAAGCAACGTATCGAGCTGCGCCTTCAACTCGCATTTCAACGAACCGAGCGTCTTCCACACCTTGTGATTCAAGGATGGTCGAAGGCCACAGTACGCGTTGACAAACGGAACTAGACGCATCGAACGATGAACGATAAAAATTCTCTGCGAAGGAGCGAAGCACGACTGCGTTCTCAGCCACGTTGATTCGAATGTCACTCTGTCCATCTGCCGTTGCAAGCGCTTGGGCAAGCTCCTCACGCGAGAACTTCTCGGGCAAGCCTTCCAAGATGGTGGTCGAGGTTTCGCCCTCTAGACCTTTGTCACGAAGATGTGCCAGATACACATTTCGGTCAAGAGGGATTGGTGACGTCTCGGCGAGCACCGGAAAGTCCCGAGGCGGGTGAATCATAATTCCGCCGCTCGCGTCTATCTCACCGTCGCGGAAACAAATCGTCGAACGGTGTCCTTCACCAATCGCCCGCAGACTCATGACTACGCGCAAACTGTGCTCAGCGACATTGCTCTGATCTGGGTGCGCGACCAGACTGGGATTACACACCGCGGCACCCTCGAGCGAATACTCATGCGTGAATGCGGCGCCAAGCAGTTGGTGTCGGTTTGGTGTGATCTCTTCACTTACAAAAGCACTAACTCGTTGGGCGTGAAGATCGAAGACGCCTGCGAGATCTTGGTGCCGACTCGAATAGTCATTTTGGATCTCTGCGAGCTCACGGTCGACCTCGGTCTCGTCGAGACGCATGACTTCGGCGACGGTGCTGGAAGTACGTGACTCGCTTCCCCCCACGAGTTCCTGGCCGGGTATGAACAACTTGGTGACCACGCGCGAAACATCCGGCCGAATGGAAATATCCGTTCGCTTCGCGAGACCTATTTCCTTCACGGCGCCATCTCGAGAAGTTGCGCACGCTGGAGGGTCGAAAGTAATGCCAACGTTGACTCAGCGCCTTGGTTCATATTTGGTCCGTTCGCAGTCAATCCGTCGTAGCCACCACC
>PKZI01000259.1 GCA_003133005.1 Acidimicrobiaceae bacterium
TGCGGGTTCGACTCCTGCCGGGGGCGCCGTCATGGGATCCGCACTTCGTACCTCGGGGTGTGGCCCGAACAAAGTGAGCGCGACGTACTTCTTCTTGTTCATCGCAATTTCATCTCGCGCTAATGGAATTCTGCAATAACTGGGGCTAGGTTTCCATTCAAACTTGAACGAAATGGGGAACCGTGTCAGTCGTTGTTGCGCCCGCGAACCGGGCGCAAGAAAAAGGGCTCAAGACTGGCGCGCTTGGCTTGATTTCGAGCGTCGTCATCGGTATTGCTTCAACTGCGCCGGCGTACAGTCTCGCGGCGACACTCGGCTTCGTGGTCGTAGCGATTGGCGTGCAAGCGCCTATCGTGACAATCCTGGCGTTCGTTCCGATGTTCTTTGTGTCGCTGGCGTTCCAGCAGATGAATAAGGCGGATCCGGACTGCGGTGCGTCCTTCACGTGGGCGACGCGTGCCTTTACGCCACGTGTCGGATGGATGGGTGGCTGGGGAGTGCTCGGGGCGGACGTCATCGTGATGGCGAGCCTCGCGCAGATCGCCGGCCAATACGTCTTTGACTTGTTCAACGCGAAGGGTATTGGCAATGACGCATCGAGCACGTGGGTGCTTCTCGTCGGCATCGCGTGGATTGTCGCGATGACGTGGATTTGTTACGTGGGCGTTGAGATATCGGCCAACTTCCAAAAAGCGCTTCTCGGCATCGAGCTCACGATGTTGACGGTTCTGTCGGTATGGGCTCTCGTGAGGGTCGGCGACGGCACCGCTCCCGCCGGTCACCTCGTGCCTTCAATCCATTGGTTCAACCCATTTGCCGTCAAGCACTTCAGCGACTTCGTGGTAGGTCTCGCGGACATGCTCTTCATCTATTGGGGCTGGGACACCGCGCTCAACCTCAACGAGGAGACCGCGGACGCCGAAACGATACCCGGCAAGGCAGGGGTCATCTCAACCTTCTTCCTGCTCGGCATTTACGCACTGGTGATCCTCGCGGTGGAGTCGTTCGCGGGCATCGGTTCTGGGGGTATCGGTCTTGGTAACGCGGCGCACGCCAATGACGTTCTCTCAATTCTCGGTCCGGCCATCTTTGGCAAATCGACGTTCGCGTCCGTTCTCTCGCACCTCTTACTACTCATGGTGTTGTCGTCGGCCGCCGCGTCTACTCAAACGACGATCCTGCCCACGGCGCGCACGGTGCTCTCCATGTCGGTGCACAAAGCGGTGCCCCAGGTTTTCTCGAAGATGCACAAGCGTTTCTTGACGCCGACGGTGGCGACCGTCAGCTTCGGTGTCGTGTCGGCCGGACTCTACGTCGTGATGAACTTCTTGTCGGCGGGCCACGTGATCGCCGACTCCGTTGACGCGCTAGGCGTAATGATCGCCTTCTACTACGGGCTCACCGGTTTTTCCTGTGTCTGGTATTACCGGCGCAATCTGACCTCGAGTGTCAAGAACTTCTTTGTGCAAGGTGTTATGCCTTTGATTGGTGGCATGATCCTTTGGTTCATACTCGGATGGTCCTTTTGGTACTACTGGAATGGTGACAACAGCACGACGCACCTGAAGGTGTTTGGCCGTGAGATCGGCGGTACGTTCACCCTTGACGTCGGCACACTCCTCTTGGGCCTGATTTTGATGTTCACGATGCAGACGTTTCGGCCAGCCTTCTTCCGAGGCGAAACCCTCAACCGCAATACGCCCACGCTGGTTACCGAGCACTACGGAACGTCCGCGACCGAGGCGCACTAGGTTGAGCATCAATCGAATCTTCGTCACTATCTACGTTCAAGGAGCGGCTACGCAATGACCGACGTTCACCCAGTTCCGCTCATCGTCGTGGGCGTGGATGGCTCACCCTTGGCGGAAACCGCTCTCGAGTACGCGATCGAAGAGGCCCGCCTGCGTCACGCGAGTTTGCAAGTGACGTACGCTTACCCAGTCCTCGCGTCGGCGTTGACTGGTTCTACCGGCAACGACTACTACCACCAGGTGGAGGACGAAGCGAAATCGTTCTTGCAAGCTATCGTCGCGAAGGCGCCGTCGACCGAAGGCATCGAAGTCGAGTGGTTGGCGACGCCTGGAAATCCGTCCGAAGTGCTGATCGAAGCGAGTGGCGCCGCCACGCTGTTGGTCGTTGGTTCACGAGGTGTCGGGGGATTCATGGGACTTTTGATGGGCTCAACGTCAACGCAGTGCGTTCATTATTCTCATTGTCCGGTGCTGGTCGTGCGCGAGGATCACTAGATCACACACTGGGCAACATCTCGATTCTCAGTGATCTCGCAGCGCCGTGACTGTCGTCTCCGCGTCAAACGGTTTGTTCAATACGTTGGAATCCAATGGTTAGGGCTCGAGACAAGATCGAAGTCGATGAAGGTTCAAATGGACTTGAACTATTCGCGAGGGAAATGGTGACTCAGAGTGTTGAGAGGAAAATGGCGTCGGTGTCAATCCAACGGAATTGACATTTAGCGTGCTTCACGTCGTGAGAGCACAATGCTCACCACCGCAAACCCAATACCGACCATGAATATCGCAGTTCCAAAGACGAAGACTTGCGGAGGTATGCCAACCCGAGTCGCTCCGTAAACCCACACGGGAAACGGCGGGTTTGACCCGCTGACAAAGTTCGAAGTGACGAAGTCGTCGATGGACAGCGCGAAGGACATGAGAGCCCCAGCCAGCACGCCGGGCATGATGAGTGGCAAGGTGATCAACCGGAACGTCGTCAGCGGTCGTGCGCCCAAGTCATAGGCGGCCTCTTCAAGCGATCGATCGAATCCCGAGAGGCGCGCGCGCACGGTTACGGTGACGTAGGCGATGGAGAACATCGCGTGCGCTAACACCAACGTCAGAAAACCACGTGCGATGTTGAGCGTGACGAAGAGTCCGAGCAACGAGGCACCCATGACTATTTCGGGGGCTGCGATGTTAAGGAAGAGCACTTGTTCGATAGCGACACGACCACGAAACTTTTTCGTCCGATAGCGGACGAGTGCTATTGCCAACGATGTGCCGAGCGTGGTCGCAATGACCGTGGAGATCACTGCGAGTCGGATCGAAAGCCAGAAGGCCGAGGTGAGTCCAGGTACATCACTCCACTGGCGATACCACTGATCGGTGAAGCCGTTCCAGTTGAAACTCACTAGTTGGAGGCCCCCGACAACGCGATTGAAGCTGTAAAAGATCATGATGGCGATAGGAAAGACCAGATACGCAATCACCAGCCAGGAATACGTCGGTAACACGAATCTCCCTAGTCGGCGGCGTCGAGCGATGGACACGGGGTGTTCACTCACGTCTGAGACGGGCGGCGTATCGACGCTCACAAGTAGTCCTCAATGGTTCGCGAACCGAGCAAGCGCGCGTACAGCCAGATGCCGAGGAGCGACACGGCGAGCAGCACCACCGAAAGCGATGCGCCGGCGGGATAGTTGAAGTTGACGAGGTACGAATCTTGAATGACGGTGCCAATCATCGTGTTTGACGTTCCACCAAGGATCTCCTGGTTCACGTAGTCACCAAACGCGGGAATGAAGGTCAGGAGAAATGCAGCAAATATCCCCGGAATGGCGAGCGGCAAGACGACACGCATGAACGCTGTTCTTCGATTGGCGTAAAGGTCGTATGCCGCGTCGAGGACCCGACGGTCAATGCGTTCGATGGCGACGTAGAGGGGCAGTGCGGTAAAGGGAAGGTAGTTATACGCGAGTCCCGCAACGACGGCGGTGCTCGTACCCAGAACGTGAAAGTTCGCCGAGATTAGATGGACGTGACGAAGAAAATTGAGCACGACGCCGTTCTCCGAAAGTATGAATTCCCAAACGATGGTGCGAATTATGAAAGAGACGAAGAACGGTACCAACAACATGATGAGAAAGAAGTTCTTGCGCCGTCCCCCGTAGAACGCAATCCAGTAGGCGATTGGAAAGGAGATGATCAGATCAATGACCGTAGCGATCGCCGCGAAAACGAGACTTGTCGTGAACTGTTGGTGGTAGAGGCTGACTTGATGGGGAAGCTCGCCCCAGCTCCAAGTCAAAGTGCACGCGCCCGTAACCGGGCTGCACGTCTCGAGTGACTCGATCAGCAACGTCGCCAGCGGCACGATGAAGAGCAGAAGCAACCACACTCCCGCGGGCAAACTCAAGAGATACGGAGCGAGCTGTTTTCCCCGATTCGCCGAGGTGCGCCGTACCGCTACGCGCCTTGGATTATCGGCAGAAACAGATTGGTCCACGCCGTGATCTCCTCTTGGTTCTTGAACGGGTAGTAGGGCCTCGACTCCTTCACCCTGGAGGGGGAGGGGAATACGATCAGAGAATCGGCCGTGACCGACGGCGAAAGCTGAATCTCCGAATACATCTCCTTCAAGGCAGCCTTGTTCCAGCCAGTTGGGTCTAGTAATTGCTGCTTGGTGTCCGGCACGGGGCAGATGTAATCGTTGTAATACTCAACCACTGACTGCGTGATGGGACTGTAGTAATAGTCCATGCAGGTCATCGCGTCCAGAGGATTGGCGGCGTGTACCGGGATGATCATGTTGTCCGTCCAAAGCATCGGACCCTCCACAGGTATCATCAGCACCAGATCCTTGTACTTGCTATTGAGGTTCGCCTGAAAGATGTCGCCCGAGTAGCACTGCGACACGACAGTGTCGCCATTTTTAAGGTGCTGGATATAACTTTGGTCGTAGTACGCCAGAACAATTCCGTCGCTCTTCTGCTTTTGTAGTTTGACGGCGGCCTTTGCCCAATCAGACTCGGTGGACTTCTCAGGCTCGACCCCAATGGCCAGCAGTCCAACGCTCCCCAACTCAAAAGGATCGCTCAGCATTCCTACCTTGCCGGCGTATTTCTTGTCGAAAAGGAGTTGGACACTGTCACCAGGATCCTTCACGATGGCCGAGTTGTACGCCACTGAAGTCCAGCCAGACTGCCACGCCATGGTGTACTTGTTGCCCGGATCAAAGGATGGGTTCTTTACGAGGGGACCGGCATATTCATTGAAGTTCGTCATCAACGATTGGTCGAGAGGGATTAGCCAATTCGATTCGATCAAATAGCCGAGCTCCGGATTGTTGTTGGTCATGACCATGATGTCGTAGCCGGTTGGTTGTCCGGCTTGGAGCGACGGACGAATGGTCGCGTAAAAGGAAGCGTTGTCCTGGATCACTTCTTGGTAGTTCACCTTGATGCCCGTGGTCGCGGTGAAATGTTCGAGTGACAGATGCTTGCCGTTGACGACGTCGATGTAGTAGGGCCAGTTGGCGAAATCAAGTTTGTGGTGAAGCTTTTGAGCTTTCCACCATTTCTTGGACCCCACCTGCGCATTCGTTGCCGCACCGACTGGACCTGTTGCGTCGAGTGCCGTCAACAACATCGATGACGCCATGCTGGCGCCGGCCATCCCGAAAACCTGTCGACGCGAAAATCGTTTCTGGGTCAGACCACGAAAGAACGAAGGGTCAATTCCGTACTCGTTTGGTTGTGATTCGTTACCAGCCATGTTCTAATCTCCTTCACTCGCTTCATCATTGTCGTCGTGGGTTTTTTGCATTGGTCGTACCGCAAAGGTGTGCTCGATCGGCCACGCCATGGTGATCTCGTCCCCGCTTCGCGGCGCCGACTCGTGACCAATGTTTTGCGCGTAGACAGTTACTTCAGCACCAAATTCACTTTCGACGAGGTACTGGTTACCGACGCCGGTGAATGTAGATACCCTCACTCGTCCACGTAGGTGATTGTGACGAACTGGCGTTTTCGCCCCTTGCGCGAGAATGCTGATCTTCTCGGGACGTACTCCGACTTTCGCGACGGAGGAGTCATCGAGATCGGGCATTCGTCCGACCGGGATCGACACCAAAGTTGCGTCACCGAGCTTGATGGTCGCGTGTTCGGGGTCGCGACCTACGAGAGTGCCGTCGAGAAGATTGGATGCTCCAAGAAAGCTCGCGACGAATTCGGTTGAGGGGCTGTCGTACACATCGTGGGGAGTTCCGATCCCTTCGATACGACCATGACGCATAACCGCGAGTCGATCCGACATCGTCATGGCCTCCTCTTGGTCGTGGGTGACATAAAGAAAGGTAATGCCGACCTGCGACTGGATGCGTTTGAGCTCTACCTGCATCTGACGGCGTAGTTTCGCGTCGAGCGCGGACATCGGCTCGTCGAGCAATAGGAGGGCTGGCTCGTTCACGAGCGCGCGCGCGAGCGCCACGCGTTGCTGCTGGCCCCCGGAAAGTTGTGTGGCGCGACGCTTTTCGTAATTCGGTAGATCGACGATTTCCAACATTGAGCCAATGCGGCGAGATATTTCTATCTTGCTAAGACGTTGACGACGCAGTCCAAACGCCACGTTCTCATAGACATTGAGATGAGGAAAGAGGGCATACGACTGAAAGACGGTGTTGACGTCACGCCGATACGGAGCCAGATACGTCACGTCTCGGCCGCCAAGGAAAATTCTCCCACTCGTGGGTTCTTCGAACCCTCCGAGCATCCGGAGTGTCGTGGTCTTACCGCAACCCGAAGGTCCGAGAAGGCTAAAGAATTCTCCTTGCAGAATGTCCAAGTTCAGATTGTCGACCGCTGTTGAGTTGTCGAAAACCTTGGTCACGCCCTCCAAGCGCGCCGTGACCTCGTGAGGGACCTCTGGGGGAATGGTGTCGATACTTTTAGGCAACGCAATTCTCCCAAGGTCCCCGGTCGTCGGCTCAAGAATAGAACGATGTCCTTCGCCTGTTTGATCGCGTCTCTCAGGTCCAGAAGTGCAAAGAGTACCCCACGGTGCCGCACTTTGGGTTGGATTCGCGAGGGCCCTCGAGTGATGTCAACTGATTTACCCGCTGGCGATGGGAGTGTCGTGACCCGTCGCTTTCTTCGACAAAACGTCCAATTGAAATCCGTCACCCAGAATCATTGAACTCGGCGGTAGACCTATGAATCGCTCGGGTTCGCTCGACGATTGAGTTACCGCGTGCGTCAGATTGAAAAGTGCGCGAAAATGAGAGTCACGCGCAACGGTCCTCAGGGGTTCGGCGCATCGAAGTAGAACCCCTTATTCAGATCCTCAAGTAGTCCGGGGTGTGTGGGTTGCCAGTCGAGCAGTTTGCGTGTGATCGCGTTCGAGGTCGGGTTGTCCCACCCTACGAACATCGCGAGGTAACTGAAGTGCTCGGCCACGTCGTCGGGGGAGATGCTCACGACAGGAACATCGAGATTTCTTCCGATGGCTTCGGCAATATGTTTGAACGCAACACCCTCGTCACCCACACCGTGAAGGCGCGATCCCGCGGGTGCGGATTCGACCGCGAGACGGTAAAGGCGAGCAGCGTCCGAGACGTGCACGCCCGGCCAGCGGTTGTTACCATCACCCACGTAGCCCGAGACACCCGTCTCGCGAGCAATGTTGATGAGTCCGGGCATGAAGCCGTGCAGATCGCTTTCTCCGTGCACCGAAGGAGAGAGCCGGATCGACGAGGAGCGAATGCCGCGGGCCGCACTTTCAATAACCGCGTTCTCGGTCCCGACGCGCGGAAGTGCGGAGTCGAGCACGTCCTCTTCGGTGCCGAGTCGTCCGAGAAACGAAAGTATCAGTGTTCCAGAAGTGTTGACGAAGGGCTTATTTGTTCCTTCGAGTACGCCGAGCATCGCCTCGACGGCGGCTTGGTCTTGTCGAACGGATTCCATGAAGTCGGTCCGCATACCAACGTTGTTGAAAGCGAGGTTCACGACACCGTCGGATTCCTCGGCGGCGCGACGCAAAACGTCGANNCGTCGAGCGAACCGAGCTGGACCTCGTAGCCCGCCTTGTGCAGTGCTTCGGCGGATGAATCCGAGCGGGCCAGACCAACTACCTGGTGTCCCGCCTCGTGCAATTCACGTGATACTTCGGTACCGATATAGCCGGACGCGCCGGTGACGAATATTCGCATTGGAATTCCTCCAGTGTCGTTCGCTTCGCGCGACGAGTGCCGTGAACGAAACGAGTGATGTCTTTCACTGACATCACTCTAGCACGCATGATGTCAGTCAGTGACGTAACGTCCTACAATGGCGTCATGGGCCGTTGGGAACCGAACGCGGGGGATCGGCTCCAAAGGGCAGCCATGGAACTCTACGCCGAACAGGGTTTTGAGAACACGACGGTTGCCGAAATCGCCGAACGAGCCGGGCTGAGCGAGCGGACATTTTTTCGTCATTTCTCCGATAAACGCGAGGTGCTTTTCGCTGGTGCCGCTGAACTGCAGAGGTTCCTGGTCGAAGCCGTGTCGAGCGCCCCGCGATCGTGCCCACCAATTGTCGCGGTCGCCAACGCCTTTGAGACGGTGAGTTCGTCCTTTCAGGAACGTCGTGAAGGTGCGCAACTTCGCCAGACGGTGATCAACGCAAATCCGGAGTTACAGGAACGCGAACTGATCAAGCTCGCATCGATCGCGTCAGCCTTGGCGAACGCACTGCGTGAGAGCGG
>PKZI01000026.1 GCA_003133005.1 Acidimicrobiaceae bacterium
TGAGTTTTTCTTTCGTCGGTCGAATTGTCGCGATCACCGCCCTACTTGGGTCCGTAGTCCTCGTGGGTGCCGCTGTTTCGGTCGGTGCGTCAGCAACGGCGCCGTCCCCACGGTGCAATGCCGTGCACTTTGCCGCGAACGCACACGTGACGACTCGACCCGGGGGAGCGGATGTTCGCCTGGTGTTCACAAGCGAGTACTTCCCTTCATGCAGTTGGTCGAATTCGACTACGTATCAATTCGCTACGGCGTCGGGCTTCGTGTTTGGGGCGAAGGTTTCGATCGCAACGACGAAAGGACTCGCCGTGCCCGCGCAACCGTGGCACGTGAATGACACGTATCAAGTTGTACAAAATCTCCTGACCGAAGAAGGCGTACTTTGCACGCAGCGTCAGGCCGCATCGGTAGTCGTGACGAGCCCGGGGGATGGACCTCGTTTGGTGAAGTTGCCCGCGTCGCTTGTAGTGTGCGTCAACGGGACGACGAAATGGACGTCACTATCCTCCCTATCGTTTCCGAAGCCGAGCGCGTGTGCAACAACATCACTCAAACTAAGCATCGGACAAAGTGATGGAGCGGCGGGGACAATCTTCTATCCGTTGATCTTTACCAATGAGGGAAAGACGGCGTGCTCGGTATCGGGCGTTCCTGATGTGCAGCCCGTCACGGGATCGTTGGCCAACGTCGCACACATTTTGGTGGGCCCTCGAGCGACGGTGCGCGACTTGAGCTCTCAGGGCTATGGCGAATTATTCCGTTTGGCGTCAGGGGCCTCGGCGNNGCGGCCAAGTTCGAAAGTCTCTCGGTTGGTTTCCTCGGCTCAGGTACGTGGTGGGTACCGCTGGCGAGCACTACGTGCACCAAGCTCGCGAGCACGAATATTTCGGGCGTTGTTCCCGGAAACACCGGCCTCGCTCCCTAACGGTTTTTACTATTCACGTAGCGTTAACAACCACGCTCGTTAACGTCGCCCAACTTGTGGGACTCATGTTACATTTCGGTACTTAACAATTGATACTGAAAACAACACCGACAAGAAAGAGGTAGTCGTGGCTGACACCATGGATGTGCCCGTCGTCGATCAAAGCGAGAATTCGCTGCGTTCAGGTTCACTCGGACTGTTTGACTCAGTCGTGATGGGAATCGCGGGTGTTGCGCCTGGCTATTCAATCGCCGCGTCAACCGCTGTCTTGTTTGGGGCTGTTGCCCTCGGCGGCGCCGCCGCATTGCTCTATTGCGGCGTGGCAATGTTCGGAATCGTTTTCGCCTTTAGCTATCTTGGTCGGGTCGAACCAAAAGCTGGGGCGAGTTATTCGTGGGTTCGTCGAGCGCTCCATCCGTTCTTCGGATACATGTCGGGTTGGGCGCTAATCGTCTCCGCGTTGATTTTCATGGTCGCGGCGACACTGCCAGTAGGGGCAAATCTTCTCGGATTGTTTTCCACGTCGGCCGCAAATAGTAAGGGCGCCGTGACCGTCGTCGGGGCTGTCTTCTTCCTCTTAATGGTGGCGGCCGTTGCTGTAGGAGTGACGGTGACCGTCACTGTACAGATTGTGATGTCATCAATTGAAATTGTGTTGCTCACCTTGTTCGCCATATTGGCGATTGTGCATGGACAACACGTGCACTCCTTCTCGTGGCACTGGTTCTCGCCCGGTATTTTTCACGGTTCGACTGGCTTCTTCGCCGGCGCATTAGTTGCGGCTTTTTACTATTGGGGTTGGGACGTAACTGCGAACCTGAATGAGGAGACGAAGGGGGCGACGAGGACGCCAGGGCTCGGCGGGATCATCGGAATGATCTTCGTGTTCATTCTTTTCGAAGTCTTTACGGTCGCGACCAACCTCGTCTTGAGTGGTCACCAGATAGAAAAGAATGACGCCGACGTACTGAGTGTTTTAGGTCAAGCAGTGTGGCACGGCACTGGGGGAAAACTCATCGTCGTGGCGGTGGTCCTCTCAACAATTGCGACGCTAGAAACGACACTCATCCAGGTCACCAGGACCATGTTTGCGATGGGACGTGATAACACGCTCCCGAAGGCACTCGGTCGCATTCATCACAAGTTTAAGACACCTATCGTCGCGACGGCCTGCGTGACGGTGTTCTCACTCGCCCTGTTCGTCGGCTCGCAGTTTGTCGGATCTATCGATTCAATTCTTTCTGATGGCATCAATGCCATCGGTTTGCAAATCTGCATCTACTACAGCCTCGCTGGTCTGGCGGTTGTCGTTTTGTATCGCAAGCAACTTTTCTTGTCGGCTACCAACTTCGTTTTCATGGGGCTTTGGCCGATGATTGGCGCCGTGTTCATGGTGGTCATGTTCATCAAATCAATCCCGAATTTGAATGGCACCACATTGTGGGTGGGTTTAGGCGCGATGGCTCTTGGACTCATACCAATGTCGATCTACTGGATCAAAGGAAATCCGTATTTCGATATGCCTTCAAAGGAGGATCGCGTCGCGGTCCTGATCGAGTTTGAACAGAATCTCTAAGAAGTGGGGTTCTCGTTGCGTGGATCATGACGCTCGATCCCTGGCGGAGAAGATTGCGCCGGTCACATGTCATTTCCTTGATGGCAAACGCTAGATTCGATGAGGATTTCCTCAATCGAATTGGATGCGTATGAGCATGGATGATTCTGTGGCCGTGGGACCGGGCAATGCGTCGCGACCAAATATGGCGAGGAACCTCGTCCCATTCTTATTGGTGGGGGTCCTGGGCATCGCCGCCGTCCTCGTCGCGGTTCTCTCGTCTAGTTCGACATCCGACGCGTCGATGGTCGTTCGAAATGCACTTCTGAACACCGTGCAGGAAAAATCCGCCGAATTTAATCTCACCGAAAACGTCAATGGCCCGACCTCGTTCCAGGTACATGTGACGGGAGCTTGCTCATTCACGTCGGTCGTTTGCAATCTGAACGAGAACTTTGGTGGTGCGCTCAGCCAATTTGGTACTGCCAGTGAAGAAGTCGCAAATGGCACTGCCTATATTGACCTCACGAATTCACTCATCACTCTGCCTTCGAAATGGATTTCGGTGCCACTTAATCTTTCAAGCGCGTCGAGCCCCGTAAGTGGTGGCACGCCGCTTTCGGGATTGGCGCAATTAGCAAAAATTGGATACACGGTGACCGACGATGGCGTCGTGTCCAAAGACGGGCAGTCCCTTCATGAATACACTGTCACCGCCAACGATTCACAAATTGAAACTCAATTGAATTCGCTGTATCAAGAATTCCCCGCGTGGATTCAGAAGGAACTCACTTTGTCCGCTACCTCTTTGAACGGCTATCAGGCCGAGGTCTACATCAACTCGAGCAATCAGATCGCAGAATTGGACACCAGCGGTTCGGTGAGCGTGAATTCGACGTCAACGAATTTCAACGCTACTCTCACGTTCTCGAATTACGGAGCTCCGGTCGCGGTAACGGTCCCACCGGCCAACGAAGTGACGCCGCTGTCGTCGCTTACGTCTGCACTATGAGAGAGCGATTAACCATCGACTAACTTTCGTTCTTCGGCAGCCAATGGAACGTGAATCTGCAGAGCATCGCCGCGCAAATTGACCATGCGACGAGGATGATGGCTGCCTTTGGAAGCTCGAAACTATGCGCGACTTCTTGGGTCGCGAAACTCTTTGGCAGGAACACGCCTCGCATGGCTTGCGCCATCCACTTGAGTGGAAACGCCGCTGAGATATCTCTCATCCAAGCGGGTAAGTTGGCGTAGACGAAAAACACGCCCGACGTGAATTGGAAGAACAGCACAATCGGCGCCGCGAGCGCGGAGGCGGACTTACCATCCTTCGCAAAGTTTGAAAATGCAATGCCGAGCAGAGAACTCGTAATCAGGCCGAGAACACTTACCCAAAGAAAATCGAGCCACAATGCCGCCGTCGACGGAAGATGGATGTCGTAGCTGTAATGCCCAATCGCGAGCAGTGCTATTGCTTGAAAGACGTAGATGAAGGTGGAAGCTGCGAGTTTGCCAACGAAGTAGACGCTTGGGGGCATCGGAGATCCAACAAGTCGTTTGAGGGTCCCGTTGGTTCGTTCTTCGGGGATAGCGATGGCGAGTTGTTGAAACGAGCTATAGAGCAAACCCGAAGCCAAGAGGCCCGCG
>PKZI01000187.1 GCA_003133005.1 Acidimicrobiaceae bacterium
CATTGCTGGTCAAACCATGCCTGCAGTCGTGTCGATTCGGGGCTCTCAATCACCGCTCGCCGACATCGTGCAATTCGTTTCGACATTGCCTGACGAGAGATGCCGTAACCTTTCGCGATCTCGTCAATGGACATCGTACGAAACGTGTATTGCCAGAAGGCGTCATAGTCTTGCCCGCAGAGCCGCTGAAGTTCTTCGATCACCCACGCGGGCGCGTCACGGGTCTCGATTGGTGTTCGCACGTCATCCATCAAGTTGAAGTCAGTCGGCTCAAAACGGCGAGCAGCGAGGTCGCGACTGATCTGCATGAGTTCCGTCGCCTTCGCCTGGGAGATCTTTAGCGCGGCGGCAACTTCTCGCTTGGTCCAGCGCTTGGTGGGTTGGCTTCGTTCAAGCTTTCGATACGCGAGCACCCCGCGCATTTCGGAATCACTGAGTCCCGCTTGCTGCTGAATCGCCTGATTCACCAGTTTCATAATCCAGTAGTTCGCGTACGTAGAGAATCGATTGCCCTGCGAAGGATCAAATCGGTGGAGCGCATTGACGAGTCCCTCGACCCCCGCCGCTTCAAGGTCCTCGTTGCCGAACCGGTAACCTCGCTCGAGAACTCGTGTTCGCACGAGTCCGCAGGTCGCACGCAGCAACAGCGACTCGGCTTCTTGGCCCGCTTGGCGGTCGCGCTGCAGACGACGGCGCTCGGTTGGTTCGAGTGGAGCATCTTCAATCAGCTTTCGTTCCGCGATTCTTCCCGCCTGAATGACTGGGTAGAGTTGACGCTCCTCGTCCACGCTCAACGGTGCCAGCAGCGACAACCCACCAATGACCGCAAAGGAGTGTTGACTCACAACGCTTCGCTTGACGCGCGTTCGAGCAACCACTCCCTCAAGTCTCGCTCGGCCGCTTTCCCGTCGTCCGTCTCGAGCAACGCGAGTCGCTCCTTGACGTCACGGACCGTGACCATCGTCACGTCTGGAGCGAGCTTTTCGCTTCGAAGATCACGTTCGACATTCTTCAGTTCCTCGGCGACTGCGCTACGCAGCAGTTGGGAAACGACCGCGGTGACATCTTGCTCGGTGTAATCGCGAGCCATCTCCTCAACGGCCATCTGACTGAGTAGCCGGGCGCTTTCGTCGTCGCCTTGACGTTCGAGTGCGTCGACAATGTTCGAGATTGAATCGCCCGTCTCGAGACCCACGAAAATCTCGCGTTGCACGCCGTTGACGAAATAACGAGCAATGAACCGGTCTTGGACGAGCTGTGGCGCATGAAGTTTCAGTCGCAAGGCCTCAAGCCCTGGACGTGGCGTCGGTGCGCTCGTCGCCGGTCTAGGGGCGTGGTCGTACTCGTGAGGCGAATTTGGCACCTCGCGCACAGCCGGGCGACGAAGTGTCTCGCTCAACTGAGTGCGCAACAAGCTCGCGTCAAGGCGAAGTGAGTCCGCCACTTGCATCACGTACTGGTCACGCACCAGTTCACTCGGGTGTTCCGCGAGCACGTGCATCGCGGGTTGTGCCGCGCGGGCGCGACCTTCGGGCGTCGAGAGATTCGCCGCTGCGAGCACGCGATTCAGACGAAACTGGAGAAACGGCACCGCGTTGGTGATTGCGTCACGTAAGGCGCCTGGATCGCTTTGGGCGAGTTCGGCAGGGTCGGTACGGCCGGGAAACTGCGCGACGGCCACGTCGACCTCATGCTTCTGCTCCCACTGGTACACCGACGCCGCCGCACTCTGGCCCGCTTGATCTGCGTCGTAGGCGAGCACGATGCGCTTGGCGAAGTTACGCATGGTTTGAAAGTGCTCCTCACCGAGTGCCGTGCCGCCCGTCGCCACGGCGCGCGGCATGCCGGCGCTGAAAAACGCAATGACGTCGGTGTAGCCTTCGCACACGATGATTTCGCCGGATTTGATGATGTCGTCCTTCGCCCAGTTAAGGGCGTAGAGCGTGCGACGCTTGGAGTAGATGGGCGTTTCGGGACTGTTCTTGTACTTCGGTTCGACGCGTCCGTCAGGGCGCACGGTCTCACTCGCGGACGCGAGGATTCGTCCACCCACGGCGACGGCCTTGCCGGACGGATCAAAGATGGGAAAGATGATGCGTGCGCGTAGTGCGTCCTGACGCCGTTCGCGCTTATTGACGAACCCGAGGCCAGTCGCCTCGAGCATCTTCGGCGTGAGATTGAGCGCCGAGCAGAGCGCGTCCCACTCATCGGGTGCCCAACCGAGTTGAAACTGCCGCGCGACATCACCGTTGATACCGCGTGACTTGAGGTACTCACGAGCGGCGCGCGCGTCGGGGGAATTCAAGAGTCGATCGTGGTACCACTCGACGGCGCGCGACATCGCCGCGAGCGCTTCTTGGCGCTCTTTTCGCGCAGGCCCGGCGTTCGCGTCCTCGTGCAGTTCGATGCCCGCGCGATCCGCGAGCACACGAACGGCATCGACGAAGTCCAGGTGCTGCATTTCTCGCACGAAGGTGATCTGATCACCCGACACCCGACACCCGAAGCAGTAATACCGTCCCTCTTCGGCGTTCACAGAGAACGAGGGCGTCTTTTCGCCGTGAAATGGACACAGCCCGGTCCAGCGCTGACCCGACTTCTTGAGCGCCACATACTCGCTTATGAGGGCCACGATGTCGGTCGCTGCGCGGACTTGTGCAATTTCACTGTCCGATATCGCCATGTTTAGAAGGTACCCGTTAGGGGTGGCCTTCACGTCGGAACGACGCAAAATCCCTAGACTTCCAACGTGCCCGAGTTCGCCGTCGAAGCCCTCAACATCGTTCGTACGTTCAAAGACGGTGAAGTGCGAGCGCTCGACGACGTCACCTTGCACGTACCCACGGGCGAAGTCTTCGGCCTCTTGGGTCCCAACGGCTCGGGCAAGACCACGATGGTGCGAATCCTCTCGACCATTTTGATGCCCACCTCAGGCACCGCGCTCGTCAACGGGATCGACGTCGTNNACGGGATTCGAGAATCTACGCATGATCGGTAGCCTCAACCACCTCGAGAAGAGCGTCGTCATTCCTCGATCGCGAGAACTCCTCGAACAATTCGGACTCAGCGACGCGGCGAATCGCACCACCAAGACGTACTCCGGCGGCATGCGCCGTCGACTCGACCTCGCCGCCGCTCTCGTGGCGAAGCCGCCGCTTCTCTTTCTCGACGAGCCCACGACGGGGCTCGACCCCCAGAGCCGCCAAGACCTTTGGGGGATCATCGAAGGGCTCGTCGAAGAAGGCACGACCGTGCTGCTCACGACGCAGTACTTGGAGGAGGCCGATCGACTCGCCAAGCAACTCGTCGTCCTCGACCACGGCAAGATCATCGCTGAAGGCACGAGCCAAGAACTGAAGACGCAACTTGGTAATACCGTGCTGGTCCTTTCTTTTGCCAACACCGCCGACGCCCAACGCGGCGCCGCTCTTATCAGCGACGTCTCGTCAAAGCCCGCCAACATTGATGGTTCCGTCGTGGAGTTCACGGTGGAGAAGGGTCCGGCCGCCGCGGCCGAGGCGATCCGCCGTTTCGACGTGGAGAAGATCCCTCTCGCCGGCCTTACGCTTCGCGAACCGAGTCTCGACGACGTGTTCCTCAATCTCACCGGTCACAAGGCTGAGGACGTCCAACCCGAGAACGCGACGCTCACGTACGGACGTGGTGAACAAAAGGTTTCGCCGTGAGCACGGTGACCCCCATCACGCGCTCTACGAGGAGCTCGTTTCGTTGGGCGGTGAGTGACGTACTCACGATTGCGCGAAGAAACCTCCTCGCGATTGTGCGAATCCCTACCGCGCTGGTATTCGCCGTCATACAGCCCATCATGTTCGTCCTGTTGTTCCGCTACGTGTTCGGCGGCGTCATCCAGGTCCCCAACGGCTCGTACGTCAACTACCTCATCCCGGGGATCTTGGTCCAAACAACCATCTTCGGCGCCGTGGGCACCGCCATTGGTCTCGCCGAAGACCTGCAACGCGGCCTCATCGAGCGATTCCGCGCACTACCCATGGCGCGCATGGCGGTACTCGCCGGGCGCACGGTCTCTGACCTCGTGCGCAACGTGGTCGTGCTGGTCGTCATCACGGTAGTGGGCATCGCGGTCGGATTCCGGCCTCACGGGGGCGTGCCGGACTACATCGCCGCGTCGCTCTTGATGCTCTTGTTCGCGTACTGCTTGTCGTGGGGTTTCGCGTTCATTGGACTCGCCTCACCCAACTCCGAAACCGCACAAGCCATTTCGTTTCCAGTGATCTTTCCCATCACCTTCGCCTCGGCGATCTTCGTGCCGGTCGCCTCGATGCCGGGTTGGCTCCAGCCCTTTGCCTACCACCAACCAGTGAGCGAAGTGACCGACGCGGTACGTGGGCTCATGTTAGGAACCTCGGTCGGCGACTCCGTGTGGACGGCGATCCTCTGGTCGGTGGGGGCAATCGCCGTACTCGGACCGCTCGCGACGAACCGCTACCGCAAGGCGGCCTAGGCCTTGGCGGCTCTTGACGCCACGCAACTCCAGGCGATATTGACCGAAGCCTTCCCGGGCGCGGACGTACCGCGGGTTGACGAAGTCCTCGACGACACCGTGACGCTGGTGCAACCCGTGAACGACCGCCACGGTCGACCCGGCGGCACCGTGTCGGGTCCTACCATGATGATGCTCGCGGACACGGCCGCGTGGATGGCGATCCTCGCCCAGATCGGGCCGGTGGTCCTCGCGGTGACGACGAGTTTGCACATTGACTTCCTGCGCAAGCCGGCGCTGGTGGACCTCGCGGCCAAGGCGACGCTGCTCAAGTTAGGACGCACCCTCGCCGTCGTCGACGTGTCAATATTCTCGGTCGGGCATACCAATATGGTGGCGAAGGCGCAGGTAACATATGCCATCCCCACCCCCAAAGATGAAAGTACCCATCAATGAAGTCGAGTCACCCTCGTCGCCACGGTCCCGCGAAGCGTCATGGGGACCTCCACCATTCCAGCCTGCGCCACCTCTTCGATGCGACGCCGAAGTTCGAGATCCATCGCACGTCGTTGCGCTTCGGTCTTCATGAGGGTGCCCGAGTAAGTCCCAAACACCGCAAAGAGCTGGTCAGCCGTGCGCATCCACGTCCAGTCCATCGCAAGGTCCACCCGGTCGCTGAAAAGTCCGTCGTCACTCACGTCAGCAGTCCAGCCGCGGGGTCGAGCATTCCCGTCACCGGGTTCTTCGCGAAGCTTCGTAAGTTCATTAATCCAAACTACGTCCCGCGAAAAACCGTTCCATAGGACGTAGAGTTTCGCGCCGTCGCGCAAGACTCTGGCCATCTCACGAGTCGCTTGGGGTTGCTCGAACCAGTGCCACGCCGACGAGACAACGACCACGTCAAATGACTCGTCGGGCACCGGGAGGTCCTCGGCGGTACCGACGAGCGAACGTACCTCAGGACTCTTTCGTTCGAGCACCTCGCGCATCGCGTCGTCGGGCTCGACGACGGTGACGTTCGCGCCGTGACCTTCGAGGAACCTCGTCCACAGTCCCGTGCCCGCCCCCACCTCGAGGACGTCGCGACCAGTTAGTTGACCAAATATCTCGATCGCCTCGGGCGGTGGTGACGGTCGGTAGGCGTCGTAGAGTTCGGCGACGGTGCCGAACTTGAGTCCTCGGCCGTCGTAGGCCATCTACCTCTGGCCGGTCCTCGTTCGAAGTTCGTCGAGCAGGTCCTCGATCTTGACGCGCGTCTGGGCGGTCGTGTCGCGGTCGCGCACCGTCACGCTGGCGTCCTCGAGCGAGTCGAAGTCGACCGTGACACAAAAAGGCGTGCCGACCTCGTCCTGGCGACGGTAACGCTTGCCTATGGACTGGGTGACGTCGTAGTCGCACATGTAATGCGGCGCCAGTTGCGCGAGCACGGCTTCGGACACTTTCTCCAGTTCGGGCTTCTTCGAGAGCGGCAACACCGCGACTTGGTAGGGCGCGAGGCGCCAGTCCAAACGCAGTACCGTGCGCACCTCGCCTTCGATCACGTCCTCGTGATAGGCGGCCAGGAGAAACGCCATCATCGCGCGCGTTGCGCCCGCGGCCGGTTCAATGACGTAGGGCGTGTAGTGCTCGTTGGTGGTCTGGTCGAAGTACTCGAGCTTGACGCCCGACGCGTTCGAGTGCTGGGTCAAGTCGTAGTCACCACGATTGGCAATGCCCTCGAGTTCGTCAAAGCCCCAGGGGTACTCGAACTCCACGTCGGTCGTGCCCTTGGAATAGTGCGACAGGTCTTCTTTCGCGTGCTCGTGCAGGCGCAGTTTCGCCTCGGGGATACCGAGGTCGACGTACCAAGCGTGACGGGTCTTGATCCAGTACTCGTACCACTTGGGCGCGTCGTCGGGCGGAACGAAGTACTCCATCTCCATCTGCTCGAACTCGCGCGTGCGAAACACGAAGTTCTGGGGCGTGATCTCGTTGCGAAACGACTTGCCGATCTGGGCGATGCCGAATGGTGGCTTCTTGCGCGACGAGACGAGCACGTTGTTGAAATTCGTGAACATGCCCTGGGCGGTCTCGGGACGAAGGTACGCGGTCGCCCCTTCACCTTCGACGGGTCCGGCTTGGGTCTTGAACATCAGATTGAACGCGCGCGGTTCGGTGAACTCAGTCGAGCCGCAGTTCGGGCATACGCCGTTAATCTTGTCCTCGCGCCAGCGCTCCTTGCACTTAAGGCAGTCCACCAGCGGGTCGGTGAACGTCTCGAGGTGACCCGACGCGGCCCAGATCGCCGGCGGACCGAGGATGGCCGCGTCGATACCCACGACGTCGGTGCGTTGTTGGACCATGGCGTTCCACCAGGCCTGTTTGACGTTACGCAACATGTTCACGCCCAACGGGCCGTAGTCGTACGTCGAACGAAATCCGCCGTAGATCTCGGCGGAAGGAAAGATGAATCCCCGGCGCTTGGCGAGGTTGATGACTTTGTCGAGCAGGTTCGAGGCGTCCTCGGATGCATTTTCCATGCGTTCAGGCTACTGGACTAAGTGCTCGACTTGAGGCGGACGATGACCTGGTTCGCCAGCAACCGCCCGTTTTCTGCAAGCATCACGCGTCCGTCGCTGACGCGCACCAAGTGCGCGATCTCGTCGAGCGAATCGAACGCCTCGACCGGGACGCCGCGGCACGTGCGCAGCGCGAGCGAGTCGCGCTCGAAGGATTGGGTCGCCTCGTCGAGGAACTCCTCGCCCCCGAGGGGGCTCTCGCCGTTCGCGATCAGCGCGATGTAGCGATCGGGCGTGCGCACGTTCCAGTAACGACGCCCTGCGCGGTGCGAGTGCGCGGCGGACCCGAACCCCGCGTAGTCACCACCGTCCCAGTACACGTGATTGTGGCGACACTCGTGACCGGGTTTGGCCCAGTTCGAGATCTCCTCCCACTCGTAACCGTGCGCGGCGAGGGTCGCACCCACCAGGTCGTAGGCGTCAGCGGTCGCGTCCTCGTCGGGGTGTCGCGCGGGGTCGCGGCCGAGCGGGGTCGCGGGTTCGGGGGTGAGCGCGTAACAACTCACGTGCGGCGGTGGGTATTCGAGATCCATCAGGTCCGACAAGGTGTGTGCGACGTCGTCGAGCGTCTCAGCGCGCGAGCCAACGATCAGGTCCATGTTCCAGGTCGAAAAACCCGCACTCGTCACCGCCTCACTCACCTCGCGGTGCGCCATCGTGCCGTGTCGTCGACCCAGGTCGGCGAGCACTGCGGGTTGCGTGGACTGCACACCGAAGCTCATGCGCGTCACGCCGCCCTCGCGATACGAGATGAGACGTTCGAGCGAGGCGTCCTCAGGATTGCACTCCACGGTGACCTCGGCGTCGCGGAATCGCGGCAACGCGTCGAGTATTCGTAACAACTGATCGGCGGGTAAGCGCGAGGGCGTGCCGCCACCGAAGAACACGGACGTCGCGGTGGGAAGGCCCTCGGCTTTCGCGCTCGCGATCTCTTCGAGTACGGCCTGCACGTAGGCGTCCATGAGCTGGTCGCGGTCCGAATACGTGGCAAAGGCGCAGTAGTCGCAGCGGTGCGCACAAAAAGGCACGTGGACGTAGATGCCGAAATCACTCACGAACATGCCCTCACGAACCGCTCCTCGCGAGCTCTCTCGCCTCAGCGAAGCGTGCGAGGGCTTCAAGACGTTCCTCATTCGCGTCAACGAGTGGCGCAACGTAGCGCGCGTTGAACAACGACGATCCGCCACCCGGCTCGAGGCAATCGGGCGCCGGCGTGTCGCGAAGCTCCTCGACGTAGCGCTTGACGTAGACGCCGTCGGGATCGAAACGTTTTGCCTGCAAGGTCGGATTGAAGATCCGGTGAAAGGGCGCGGCGTCGGTGCCGGTGCCCGCCGTCCACTGCCAACCATGTTGGTTCGAAGCGAGGTCCCCGTCGGCGAGTCGCCACATGAACCAGCGCGCGCCCCAGCGCCAATCGAGGTGCAGGTGCTTCACCAAGAACGACGCCGCGACCATCCGCACCCGATTGTGCATCCAGCCCTCCTCGAGGAGTTGGCGCATGCCCGCATCCACGAGCGGATAACCCGTCTCACCCAACGCCCACGCGCGAAACCGCTCCTGCGCCTTGGCGTCGTTGTCGTAGCGCAACGGACGCATCGAGCCTTGAAAACTCTGACGCGCCGACGCCGGGTGGTGAAACAACACGTCGGCGTAGAACTCACGCCAACCGATCTCGTCAACGAACTTCTGGTGATCGGGCGACGTTCCCGAGAGCGCCGCAAGGACTTGTCGCGGATGAAGGACGCCGAAGCGCACGAACGGACTCAACCGGCTGGTCGCGTCACGACTCGGCACGTCACGACCTTGCGCGTAGCCATCGAGGTGCGCACGAAAGAGCGCGAGTTGTGCGAACGCCGCCTCTTCACCCGCCGCCATCAGACGCGGCGCGGGCGCGTCGGGTAGATCGCCAAAATACGACGGCCGACGCGTGCCCGCAGCGTCCTCGAGTTCGTCGAGCGCGAGTGACGGCGCGCGCAACCACGTCACGTCACTCGGTGCGTCAAGGGGCGCGGGTAGTGGCTCGGTCGACCATCCGCGCGCATAGGCACCAAAGACGAGGTAGCCCGCTCCCGCCTGGTTCCTCACCGTGCCCGGCACCACGACGTAGGGCGAATCAAGGAACATCGTCTCGATGTTCGCCTCGCGCAAGTCTTCACGCACGCGTTGATCACGCGCGCGTCCGTACGGCGCGAAGTCCGCGGTCGCCACGACCGTACGAGCGCCGCACTCGTTCGCGAGGGCTGCCAACACGCGCGAGGGTTCGCCGCGGCGGATGACGATCGATCCATCGAGCGACGCGTCAAGCGCTTCGAGGGTGCGACGAAGGTAACGCGCACGCGTCGGTCCCGCCGGCGCACTGAGCTCATCGTCGATGATGAAGGTCGCGAGCACCAATCCATTCGATCGTCGCACCGCCTCGCGCAACGCCGGATTATCGGCGAGGCGAAGGTCGCGACGAAACCAGAAGATCGTGGGGGTGTTCAACGCGCGTTTCCCTAAGTGTCCCTAGCGCTCGAGCGCGCTCGGTAGCAACGGCGCACTCGAACGGCCAACCTTCAACCGTTTGGCGAAGTGTTGCTCAATGGCGTCGTGGGCGATCGCCATCACCTCACCCTCGCCCGGCGCGGACAGCTCGCGCAACACGTGTGCGAGGTCCCCGCCCACGATGCGACGCATCAAGGTGAGCGCCTCGGGCGAAAGCGACCGACCACTACGACAGTTCGCACATAAAGTTCCGCCGACCTGCGCGTCAAAGGCCACGAGTGGTCCTTCTCGACCACACTGCACGCAACTGTCGAGCACCGGCTCGGAGCCGTCGAGCGCGAGCAACTTGAAGTAGAACGACGTTGGCACCAGCGTGGGATCGAACTGCTCGTTGTCCAGCGTAAGCAGCACCCTGGTCAAGAGATCGAAGATCCCCTCGTCGGCGACGTTCTCCGACGGGATCGCGTCAGCCACCTCGACGACGGCGTAGCCGGCGTTGATACGCGGATATGACGCACGCAGGACACTGAGTCGCTCGCGATGTTGTACATGTCGCGCAATAAAGAGGTCACCTCGACTCTTGACCAGGTCGACGTGCACGTACGCGAGAGGTTCGAGTGTGCCCCCGAGGCGACTGGTGGTCTTGCGGCTGCCCTTGGCGAGGACGCGAAGTTTGCCGTGATCGCGCGTCCAGAGCACCGCGATGCGGTCCGCCTCGCCTGACTTGTACGTGCGCAGGACGACCGCGTCGTCGTCAATCTCTTTCATGGTGTGTCGTTGCCGTCACGGTCCTGGAATCGTTGCTTTCGCGGGGTGATCCCCATGTAGCGATTGAGCGCGACGCCAACCGCGACGAGCACCGCCAAGACCAGTGGAATGAGCAGTGGCGCGACGAGACTGCTCGCACCGTTGAGCGCGACGACCCACAGAAAGACGTAGATCGCGAGTGCGCCCAAGATGGTCAACCGCGTGACGATCACGTGTCCACCCCTCCGTACCGTCGTTCACGACGCTGGTATTCACGCACCGCCTCGAAGAGGTTCTCGCGGCGAAAGTCTGGCCACAATTGGTCCGAGAAGACCAACTCCGAGTACGCGAGCTCCCACAACAAGAAGTTCGATATCCGGTACTCCCCCGAGGTGCGGATGACGAGGTCGGGATCAGCGAGTTCGGGATGATAGAGACGCGCGGCAATGGCCTTCTCGTTGATCTTGGACTCGGGGACCTTGTCCTTCACGAGGCGGCGCACCGCGTCGACGATCTCGGCGCGCCCGCCGTAGTTGAAGGCAATATTGAGGGTCATGACCGTATTCTTCAGCGTAAGTTCTTGCGCGTCGTTCATGTCACGCACGACGCGCTTGGGGACACGCCGGTCCGATCGTCCCGAAAAGGTGATGCGTACGCCCTGATCGTGGAGATCGTCGCGATTGCGCTCGAGCAGCCCGCGATTGAAGTTCATAAGATAACGAACCTCTTCGAGGGGTCGGCGCCAATTCTCGGTCGAAAACGCGTACACGGTGAGCACCTTGACGCCGAGCGAGATCGCGCCATAGGTGACGTCGACCAGCGCCTTCTCGCCTGCGCCGTGGCCCTCGGTGCGCGCGAGACCACGTTTCGCCGCCCAGCGGCCGTTGCCGTCCATCACGATCGCCACGTGTCGAGGCACCGACGCTCGGTCGATGGCGCGTGGCACGGGGACGGGACGCGGGTCGGGCATGGAACAAAACCTAGTCCTAGCCTCCAAATTCCCAGTATTGGCGCCACCTAAGGTCGACGAGTGGAATCTTTCGACCCCGACGAGGACGCCCCGTACGTCGAACCCAGCGACGAGCGCGGTGTCCAACTCGACCACGACGTCGTCACCATCGACGTCGACCGTGCCCTCGCGCTGCTCGAGGAGATCACGCACGACCTGCCCGGCGGCGGTGAGGTGCGCGAGGGTCAGCGCGACATGGTGCGCGAGGTCGCTGAGAATCTGTCACGGCGCGATCACCTGCTCATCGAAGCGGGTACCGGCGTGGGAAAATCGCTCGCGTACCTGATTCCCGCCGCCCTGTCGCGCCAGCGCGTCGTCATCGCGACCGCCACCAAGAATCTCCAGGACCAGCTCGCCCAAAAGGACGCCCCACTGGTGAGCGCCCACCTCGGGACCCGCGTCGCGGTTCTCAAGGGTCGCAACAACTATCTCTGTCGCAATAGCGCCCACTCCGTGGGCGCGGCGGGCCAGATGAGTTTTGACGACGGCAACGAGGTACCGCGCGGGGTCGCCGAGCAGATGCGCAGGATCCTCGCCTGGTCCAACGAGACCGCGAGCGGTGACCGCGACGAACTTCCCTTCGAGGTCGACGCGCGTGCGTGGCGCGGCCTTTCGGTCACCCCCCAGGAATGTCTAGGTCGTTTGCAGTGCCCCCAAGGACAATCATGCTTCGCTGAACTCGCGAGAGACCGCGCCGCCGAGAGCCAGTTGTTGATCGTCAACACGCACCTCTACGCGGCACACCTCGCGTCGGGCTCGATGCTCTTG
Organism: Acidimicrobiaceae bacterium; assembly: GCA_003133005.1. Classification (GTDB taxonomy): domain Bacteria; phylum Actinomycetota; class Acidimicrobiia; order Acidimicrobiales; family RAAP-2; genus RAAP-2. Next base: position 12,029 of record PKZI01000187.1, read on the forward strand.
CCGGCGCACGACTTCGTCATCTTCGACGAAGCGCACGAGATCCTCAATATCTTCGCCACGCTGCTCGGCACGTCACTCAGCGCGTCGCGACTACGCGCCCTCGCCACCGTCGCGCGCACCGCGCTTGGCGCGAACGGCGCGGATCTGTCACTCGACCTACTCAACGGCGCGGACCGTCTCGCGGCGGCGCTGGTCAGCCAGTACGACAACGAACAACTCACCGGTCTTGACGAACACGTGTCCTCCGCGTTCTCCCTCGCCAGTGGCCTCGTGACCCAGATCGTCGAAGCACTTCGCGGCGTCGAGACGAGCGGACCTGACGGCGACGCACGAAAGGTTCGCGCGCTCGGACCCGCGGTCGCGCTCGTCAATGACATGGACCGCGTCGCGCGCCTGAGTGACGGCGAATTGCTCTATCTCGTGAGGCGTGAACGCGAAGTGGACATCGAGATCTCACTCGTCGACGTCGCGCCTCGTCTCGCTGACGAACTCTGGAGTCGCGTGAGTGCGGTCCTTACGAGTGCGACGATCCCCGACACGCTCGCGCGCGACCTCGGCATCACGGTCAACGGCGGCATTCAACACGTCGCGAGTCCCTTTGACTATCAGGAACACTCGCTCTTGTACGTGCCCGAAGGCTTTCCGTCACGAAACGACGCGGGCGCCGAAGCGGCGATCGTCGATGAACTGATCACGTTGATCAACGCCGCGGGCGGGCGCACGCTCGCCCTCTTCACCAATCGCGCCGTCATGAACCGCGTCGCCGAAGCGGTCGAGGGACGGGTGACCACGCCCGTACTCGTCCAGGGCACCTTGTCGCGAGCGCGCATCATCGAACAATTCCGTGATGACGCCGCGGCGAGCCTCTTTGCGGTGACGAGCTTCTGGCAGGGCATCGACGTGCCTGGCCATTCACTCAGCCTCGTGACGATCGACCGACTGCCCTTTTCGGTGCCGAACGATCCGTTGGCCGAGGCGCGACGCTCTCGCTCCCAACGCCCCTTCTACGAGGTCGACCTGCCGCGAGCGGCGATGCTGCTCGCCCAGGGCGTCGGTCGACTCATTCGCACCAGCAGTGACCGCGGCGTGGTCGCGGTGCTGGACACCCGTCTCGCCGAAGCGAGCTACCGCAGCGCCCTCTTTCGCAAACTGCCGCCCATGAAGAGGACGCGCGACAAACAGGTCGTCACCGCGTTCCTGCAACAACTTCGAGACGATCAGTAACCGAAACGGTCCAGGATGTCGTCACGTCGCTGCCAGCCCGGTTCGACGCGCACCTTGAGTTCGAGGAAGCATCCCTCGGGGAGTTGGCGGCGTGCGGCGATGCCCACGTCCTTGAGCAACTGCCCACCCTTGCCAATGACCATTCCCTTTTGACTGTCGCGTTCGACGAGGATCTCCACGGTGATGTGGGGCCACTCGAACTCGACCACACGGGTGTGTATCGAGTGCGGTAACTCCTGCTTGGTCTTTCGCACCAGTTGCTCGCGAACGAGTTCCGCGACCCACGCGGCCTCGGGCACGTCCGAGACCTCGTCGGCGTCGAACAGATACGGCGATTCGGGCATCAGCGAGCGCACGAACGAAACGAGCGCCTCGGTACCCTCGCCGGTCTTGGCCGACACCGGAAAGAACTCGACGCGATCGGCGACCTCGCTCAATTGGAGTTCGGCCGCGATGTCGCGCACGGCCTCGTGCGCCGCGAGCAGTTGGACGGCCGTGACGTCACGCGAGGTGCGGTCGATCTTGTTCACCACCACGCACGGTTGCGGTCCCTTCGCGTGTTTGGCGTTCTCGAGCATCGTCGTCAGCACGTTTCGGTCACCGGGTCCAATGGCCTTGCCCGCTTCGATCACCGCCAAGATCACGTCGACGTCATCGGCGGCGGAACGCGCGGTCTCGTTGAGTCGTGCGCCGAGGGTCGTCTTGGGTCGATGGATGCCCGGGGTGTCGACGAATATCACCTGGACCTCGTCTTGGGTGAGAATGCCGCGCACCGCGGCGCGCGTCGTATTGGGACTCGCCGAGGTGATCGACACCTTGGTGCCGATGACCTGATTGAGCAACGTCGACTTACCAACATTGGGCCGGCCAATGATGGCGACGAAACCCGATCGGGTCACGACTCCTCCGGTGGCGGCAGCGCGGGTTGGACGAGCTCGATGAGCACCTCTTCGACGCGACGTCCGTCCATTCGTACGACCGTGAGGTGGTACTCAGGCGTCGAGACCACGTCGCCCACCTCGGGCACGCCGCCCGCCAGGTCGAGCACCAAACCGCCCACGGTGTCCCAGCCATCCTTCGGTAGATCGAGATTGAAGTCCTCGTTCGCGTCATCGATGTTGAGTCGGCCGCTCAATACGACACCGGTGTCGGTGCTCTGGAACTCGCCTTCGAAGGTCGGGTCCGACTCGTCGGTGATCTCGCCCACCAACTCTTCGAGCACGTCCTCAAGCGTCACGAGTCCCGCCGTGCCGCCGTATTCGTCGACCACGACGAAGAGGTGTCCCTTACCTTGGTTCACCTCGTTGAGCAGCGACGCGACGCGCTTGGTCTCGGGGACGAACTGGGCTTCGCCCATGTGGTCGCGCACGAGTGCGGCACCCTGTCCCTCGGCGAAGAGTCCGGCCAAGTGGCGAAGGTTGACCATGCCCACGACGTCATCCACGCTGTCACCCAACACCGGTATGCGTGAACGACCCGTCGCGACCGCCAGATCGAGCGCCTCGCGAACGCTCTGGGTGCCGGGCACGCTCACCATGTCGATTCGCGGCACCATCACCTCGCGCACAATGGTGTCACCGAACTCAATGACCGAATGGATGAAGTTACGTTCGGAGGACTCGATCGCCATGTCCTCTTGGGCGACGTCGGCCATCGCGAGCACTTCTGATTCGGTCATCTTCTGGGTCTGACCCTCGAGACCGAGCAACCCGATCACGCCTTGGGCAATGGCGAGCAACAACGTCGACAACCATTTGATGGGCCAGAATCGCAGCAACGTGCTCACGACGGGTGCGGTGACCAGCGCCGCGTTATCGGGGTGTTGGACCGCGTAGTTCTTCGGGATGGCTTCGAAGAAGACGAAGATGACGACCACTTCACCCACGATGCCAATGAAGATGCCCGCGGCACCGAAGAGCCGATCGGTGAGCACGCCCACGATCGTCGCCGAGATCAACTGACAGATCAGCACCAGCAACAGCAGCGGGTTAAGGAACTTCTGTGGGGACTCGGTGAGCACTCCGAGCGCCTTGGCGCCTCGTCGATTCGCCTCTTCGAGCGAGCGCGCGCGCGACTTGTTCATTCGCACGAGCGAGGTCTCGGCGAGCGCGAAGAAACCCGAGAAGATGAGCAGGATCAACACGGTCAGCGACAGATAACTGTCACTCGCCGTCCAGGCCGTGGCGATCACGACGGACTGGCTTGGTAGTGACGCGCGAGCAACTCGCGTTCGCGCGTCTCCATCCGTTCGGCCTCGTCGTCTTCGGCGTGGTCCCAGCCCAGAAGATGAAGGGCCCCGTGCACCACGAGCAGCGCTATCTCGTCGTCGAAGGTGACCTCGTGCTCGACCGCGTTTTTTGCCGCGACCGATGGACAAATGACGATGTCGCCAATGAGCGTGGGCATCTCGAGCGGTGGTGGTTCACCGGGACCACTGCCGCCGGCGTCGGGTACACGGCCCGTGGGATCGGGTTCGCCCTCGATGGGGAAACTCAGTACGTCGGTTGGTCCGTCCTTACCCATGAACTGTTGATTGAGCGACGCGATCGTCATCTCGTCACAGAAGATCAGCGAGACCTCGCACAGTCCGCGCACGCCCTCGTCGACCAGCGCGCCATTGGCGAGCGCCACCCAGCGTTCGAGGTCGATCGGGAACTGGTGCTGCTCGTCGGCCGCGTAGATGTCAATACTCACGGCTCATGACTGCTTCTCGTAGGCGGCGACGATGTCCGCGACGATCCGGTGGCGCACGACGTCCTTGGCGCCCAGGTGCACGAAACTGATGCCCTCGACGTTCCAGAGGATCTTCTCGATGTTGAGCAGTCCGCTGTGCTTGCCGTTGAGGTCGACCTGGGTGACGTCGCCGGTCACGACCGCCTTGGAGTTAAAGCCAATGCGGGTGAGGAACATCTTCATCTGCTCGGGGGTGGTGTTCTGGGCCTCGTCGAGGATGATGAAGCTGTCGTTGAGCGTGCGCCCGCGCAT
>PKZI01000001.1 GCA_003133005.1 Acidimicrobiaceae bacterium
GACGAACCAGGAGGCACGCCATTGAACCTCAACTCCAAAGGAAAAAAGGGCCAGGAAACACTGAAACGGCGCGGTTACTTCGACGATATGTTGGAGCAATACGAATAGCCTTCCTCTCCACGGCTCCACCCCGCCGATGTGGCATCGCCACGTTCAGTGCCGATTTGATGGGAGCCATCGAAGATGTCGATCCAAAAGTCATCTGTTACGTCGCCGCCATTGACGAACCCAGTGCCCTTCGCGCGTACAAATCCAATGTCCGCTGGCGTATCCGCCAAGNNATATCGTCATCGTCCAACACGAATTCGGTCTCTACGGCATTTGGAGTGAAGAGACCACGAAGGATGGCTCGACCCACAGCGTCTACCACGACTATCTCTGGTCGTTCCTCGTCGAGCTGAAAAAACCAGTGATCACGACGTTGCATACCGTACTTCCCGAACCTTCGGAGAGCATGCGTGAAGCAATTCGCTCGATCGCCCAAGCGAGCGATGAAGTAGTCGTCATGTCGCACACCGCCGTGTGGCTGCTCGAGACCATTTACGGCATTGACAAGCCGGTGCGCGTCATCGCCCACGGCACACCCGTCATCGACCCAAGTGGTCGCCATACCTTCAAGGCCAAGATGGGTTTGAAGGACCGGACCTTGATCTCCACCTTCGGACTTGTCAATCCGCGAAAAGGCCTCGAGTACATGATCGCTGCCATGCCCGACGTACTGCGCGACCATCCGGATTCGATCTACCTCATTGCTGGTCAGACTCACCCTGACTTACTACGGGTTCAAGGCGAGGCGTACCGCAATGAACTTCGCGACTTGATTCGTCACCTCGGCATTGAAGAGCACGTGAGTTTCATCGACAACTACATGACGCTACGAGAGATAATCGAACTCTTGCTGGCGAGCGATGTCTACGTCACGCCCTACCTCGATCCCAATCAGATCACGAGTGGCACCTTGTCCTACGCCCTGAGCGCCGGAAAGGCCATTATCTCAACGCGCTACCTGCACGCAATCGAAGCCCTCGGCGAAGGTCGTGGACTTCTGGTCGATTTCCGCGATGCCCAGCAACTCGCCGACGCCACGAATTCAATCCTTGACGATGACGCCTTCAAGAGTCGACTCGAACACGCGACCTACGTGTACGGGCGAGAAACCACGTGGCCCAAGTCCGCTCGCGCCTTCCTCGACCTGGCGAATGCGCACGTCCAATCGGCCGAGCATCGTCGAAAGCTCGTGACCCCCTCCCCCCAGCGTGGTGCCGGCGCTTGATTCGTCAAATCGCCCGATTGGCGAGACCAGTGCCGGCGCTGTCACCCAACGCAATCGCGATTGCCGTCTACGCCGATGCCAAAGGCCAATTCATCACCGCCCAAGAGGCCGGCTTCGAAGGAGTCGCGTGCGTCGATGACGCGGCGAGGGCACTGCAACTCTACTGTGCGTTGTGGAGCCGCACCGGTTTGGCGTGGGCCAAGTAATGGTGCGATGGTCTCGTAGATTTCATCCTCTCCATGCAACGAGACGATGGTCGCTGGTGCAATTTCATCAAGGACTGGGATGGCGATATCAACGCGGACACCAGAACGTCAGTTGCTGGTGGTCACTTCTGGCACGCCAGAGCAATGCTCGCCTTGGCGAATGGTCGCACCTACTTCGATGACGAGCGAATTGAAGACGCGTTACGACGCGGTGCGACACATCTCGACGACGTTGAAGTGCCCGCCGACGTGCGCGCGCTCCACGTGCTCACGGCCATTGCCCTGCGCGGCCAAGATCCCCGTCTCGACTTCTCGACGATCACCACGTGGTGCGACGAGATTGCCGAATGCAGGAGCGGTGACGTACTCATGAACTCGCCCGACGAAACTGGCCGTCCTCACTTGTGGGGCCACCTTCAAGAGTTTGCGCTCTCGCGAGCGAGCGTCGTGTTGGAGCGACCCGACTTTCTCGACGTCGCCGAGCGAAGCGCGTCGGCCGTCTTTGATGGCGTGATCCGTTCGGGATTCGATCAGCCCCAGACGAGTCCCTACGACGTTGCGACGTCGGTCTTGACGATGTCGGAATTGGCCACGACGACGAAGAATCTCAAGTTCGATGAGTTGCATTCCTTGGCTCGCGAGTGGTTCCACGGACGAAATTCTGCGGGCACTCCCGTGTACGACGTCGAGAATGGGCGCGTTGCCGACGGCATTGACAAAGGATGTCTCAACGCAAGTTCTGGCGCAGAATCGAACATTGAGGGAGCGCTTGCGCTGCTCAATGAAGTAATTGTGCATGCGGGCACTCTCGACGTCGAATCGATCAAGGCGCCACGTACTTCGAATCCAAAAGACCTCTCGTAGTTCCTGTTGTCATCTTGCGGACGTCCTATTTAATAGGACACTATGCAGTATCTAAAAGTCATGAATGTAAAAATGAAGGTGCATTTTCACTTTTAAAGATAGATTTCTAGTCTTTACAAGAAGACCTTTTGGTGCAATAGAACTATAATAGTTACTAAGATAACTATTGAGGTGTGGAAATGGCCAATCATGACGAAGAGCGAGCGATTTCTCTCGGCGAGAGCATACGGTCCTTGCGCATTCAACGACGATTCACCCAAAGCGAACTAGCCGAACACGCCAACGTATCCCTCGGCGCGCTGAAGAACCTAGAAAAAGGACGAACCTCGATTGCAACACTGGTGAGGGTCATCCACGCGCTGGGTCACGATGCATGGCTGGAGTCCTTGGCACCCGCGTCGAACTCGTTCAATCCCCTCGATCTCATAGGCCAGCGGCGCCCGGCCCCATCTCGAGCACCGCAACGCGTCCGCCACAGCAAGATTGAATCGTGACGTACCGACAAGCCCGACTCATTGAGGTGTGGGCGTGGGGTGCGCGAGTTGGCGCCGTCGCACCCGACCCGGCGACGCAGCGCCAAGTATTCGCCTACGACCCAGCGTGGGTCACGACGGGATTCGAACTCTCGCCGATCGAGATGCCACTGCGCGAACGTCCATACGACAATAGCCAATGGCCCAATCTTGCCCCTGACGCGTTTCTTGGACTGGTCCCCCTCGTCGCAGACAGTCTGCCCGACGCTTTCGGTAATGCCCTCGTGAATGCTTGGATGGCCGAACAGGGCGTTGGGGTCGAGAGTATCTCTCCCCTCGACCGCCTGGCCTACGCAGCCAATCGCGCAATGGGCGCGCTCGAGTTTCGTCCTCCCGCACTCACGCGCGCCAAGGACGCAACGAGCGTGCTCTCCCTTGCCGATCTCGTGCGCGCCGCTCGATTGACCGTTCGCGGTGAGCTCGCCAGCGAGACGGGCGCGCACGCGGCGATCCAACAACTCATCCAAGTTGGCTCGAGCGCCGGGGGCGCTCGAGCGAAGGCGGTCGTTGCCTTTAACCCTTCGACCTACCAGATCGCGTCCGCATTGGCCCCACTCGACGAAGGCTTCGAGCACTGGATCATCAAGCTCGACGGCGTGAGCGGCACGGGGATGGATGGACACGGCGGCGGCCTCGGCGACAGCGCACCGTACGGGCGCATCGAATACGCCTACAGTTTGATGGCGCGCGCCGCCGGCATCGACATGACGGAATGCCGTTTGCTCGCCGAAGGTCCCCGCCGACACTTCATGACCCGTCGCTTCGACCGCAACAATGGCGGTGAACGAATCCACGTAATCTCTCTCGCTGCCCTCGCCCACCTTGATCCCCGCCAGGTCGGCGCCCACAGTTACGACCAGTACCTTGGAGCGGTCAAACAATTGAAGCTTGACGACCAGAGCCTCCAACAAGCTTTTCGGCGCATGGCCTTCAACGTAGCTGCCGTCAATCGAGATGATCACACCAAGAATTTCGCGTTTCTGCGGGCACGCGAGGGCGACTGGCGACTCGCCCCGGCCTTTGACATCCTGCACACCCACCGCGCTGCAAGCAAATGGACGAGTCGCCATAATCTTCGCGTGAATGGAAAGATCGAGAACATCACGTTGAACGACCTCTACGCCGTCGGCGAGCGTCACGAAGTATCGGGATATAGACGGGCTGTCCGTGAAGTTTTGGACAGCGTCGATCATTGGCCACAGTTCGCCGATCTGGCTGAATTGG